>DATDRS010000290.1:0-9685 GCA_035291605.1 Anaerolineales bacterium
GGCCCGTTCGAAGCACTGCGCGAAGTGCCGGGCATCGGCCGGTTGGGACAGGTTTTCGAGACCGAAGGCGGCACGGGAAAAGTACGCGTGCTCATCTGGGAGGGGGTCGTTAGATTAATGACCCCCCACCCACCGCTCGAATACCCGGATAGCCGCGCGGACCCGTGGAACGCCATCCGCCCACTCATCGGCTACGGCCCAGAGTCGCTGTACGTCTCGTTCAACCGCTTCTATCCGCCGGACCTGGCGCACTACGAAGCGCGCAACGCCACGCCCGACCGGTCGCATAATGAAACCTTCGATGCGCTGGCCTTTACCGGATTGCTCGGGCTGGGCGTCTATCTCGCTTTGTTCGTCGCGGTGTTTTATTATGGCCTCAAATGGCTGGGGATGGTCGGGACGCCGTATCGCCGGAACGTATTCCTGATTCTAGTGTTGGGCGGCGGCCTGACCAGCGCCGCGGGCTTTGTATTGTGGCGCGGCCCCGAGTTCTTTGGCGTCGGGCTGCCCCTGGGCATGTTGCTCGGCCTGATTTTCTATTTGACCCTCTATGCTTTGCGTAGCGGGTCGAGGCCGTCTGAGCCGGGCGGGGAAAATTCCGGCGATATTCCTGAGCGCTGGCGAGCTGTCGCCATGATCAGCCTGTTCTCGGCCATCGTCGCGCACTTCGCCGAGATTCACTTCGGGATCGCCATCGTCGCCACCCGCACGCACTTCTGGATCTTCACCGGCCTGCTGACCGCCCTGGGATACCTGATCCCGGCCACGCAAACCGGGCTAAATCCACCGGCGGTCAGCAGCGCCCCGACCCCGACGCGCCGGAGGCAGCGGGCCAGTAGCGCGCGGGCAGCGGCAGACACATCCCGGGAGGCCTGGGGACCGGTGAGCGTGGGAACCGGCCTCATGACGGCCATTTTGTTTACCCTCGGGTTCAATTTCATCACCAACCCATCTCACGCGACCCAGTTCGACAAGATCATTATCGAGGCGCTGACGGTCAACCCCAAGAATAACAACCAGACTTCCTTCGGCGTGCTGGGGTTGATGTTGCTCACCTGGCTGATCGGCGGATTGCTGATGCACCTGGAGGAAACGCAGAACACGTGGGAGCGCAGTGGCCTGGGCACGCTCGTCGCCAGCCTCTGGCTGGATCTGATCGCCGGCGGTTTCTGCTGGCTCCTCTTGAGCGCGCGCCTCGCCGCGATCGCCGGCTTTGTGCCGAACTCCATTGACCAACTGCTGTTGTCCACCAACAATATCGCGGGTGTGTTGGGCTTGTTCTACTCTATGATGCTGTTGATCTTGCTAGGATTGGCGGCTGTCCTCCCAGCTGACTGGCCGACCTCTCCGCGCTCCATGAGCGGTATGACCATCGTGTGGGCGTTGACCTTGCCGCTGGTGGCGGTGATCTTTTCCATCACGCTCAACCTGCAGCTCATCCAGGCCGACATTATTTATAAGACCGGCCTGCAATTCGACGACCAGGGCCAGGCCGGCCTGTCCATCCGGGTGTACGACCAGGCCATCGCGCTGACGCCTGGCCAAGACTACTACTACCTTTTCCTCGGGCGCGCCTATCTGAACGCCACCGCGACAATTACGGACACCGTTCAGCAGACCAATCTGCTCGCCACCGCCGAAGACAAGCTCATCCAGGCGCGCGACCTCAATCCGCTGAATACCGATCACAGCGCAAATTTGGGGCGGCTCAACCGCCAGTGGGCTTTATTTGCTACAAATCCAGACGCGCGCGCCGAAAAGTCCGGGCGGGCGAACGAATATTATCAGGAGGCCCTGTCGCTCAGTCCGAACAGCGCCATGCTGTGGAATGAGTGGGCCTCTCTCCATTATCAGCTGTTCAACGACCTGAACGCCGCCCAGGCCAAGCTTGACCAGTCCTTTGCGCTGGATAAAGAATTCGACCAGACCTATCAGTTGCAGGGCGACCTGCTCGTCACGCGCGCCCAGCAAGCCGCCGACCCGACGGCGCAACGGGCCCTGTATCAACAGGCCATTGACGCCTTTACCCAGGGCGTCGAAATCGCCAGACGCCACGGCGGCAACCCGCTGAACCTGCACATCGGCCTGGCCGGCGTCTATGTGGCGACGCAGCAAATCCAACCGGCCATTGATCAATATCTGCAGGTGATCCAGATCGGCCTCGGGCCAAACCAGTGGCAGGCTTATCGCGCCGTGGCCGAGCTGTATCGCCAGCAGGGCAACGTCGTCCAGGCGCGCGTCTACGGACAGCAAGCCGTGGAGGCCGCACCGGAGAATGAGAAGCCCGGCTTGCAGGCCTGGTTGGCCGCACTGCCGCCGTCATAATGGAAAATCTTCACCCCGCAAGGAGAACCCGATGCCCCAGTACGCCGCTCCCCCATCCATGATCATTGACGCGAAGAAAAAGTACACGGCCACTTTCAAGACGGAGAAAGACGATTTTGTCGTCGAGTTGTTCGCGGATAAAGCGCCGAAGACGGTCAATAACTTCGTCTTTCTCGCCCGGGAGAAGTTTTACGACGGCGTCACGTTCCACCGCGTGATCCGCGACTTCATGGCGCAGGGCGGCGACCCGACCGGCACCGGAACAGGCGGGCCGGGGTACAAGTTCGCCGACGAGTTCCACCCCGGGCTGCGGCACGATGGCCCTGGTATCCTCTCGATGGCCAATGCCGGCCCCCATACTAATGGCAGCCAGTTTTTCATCACCCACAGGGCGACTCCCCACTTGGACAACCGGCACGCTGTGTTCGGCAAAGTCATCCAGGGGATGGACGTCGTACTGTCCCTTGACGAGCGCGATCCCATGCGCGCTGTCAAGCCGGGGACGAAGATCTTGACCATTGAGATCGTTGAAACATGAGCCGTGACGAGTGGTAGGAGGCGTGCTCACGCCACACGTCACCTGTCACTCGTCGCCTGTCACCCGGCAGTGTATGGCCGATCAGACTGAGCCGATCCCCGTTCAATCTGGCGCGTCCGGCGTAACCCGCCCCAAGGCCTCGCTGCGTCTCCAACTTGCGCGGCTGGGGATGCTGCTGTTCGTCGTCGCCATCACGGTTTTCGTCTACGCCATCCGCGACCGCACCGAAGAACTGGAACGCTATGGCTACGTAGGCGTTTTTGTGCTCTCCCTCCTCGCGAGCGCCACCGTCATCCTCCCCGCGCCCGGCCTGCTCTTCGTCTTCGGCGCAAGCGCCCTCGGCCTCTCGCCGCTTCTCGTCGGCCTGGCCGCCGGGGCCGGAGCCACGCTCGGCGAGTTGTCCGGCTACCTGGCCGGGTTCAGCGGGCAGGCAATCATTGAAAACCGCGACATGTACGCACGCCTCACGACGTGGATGGAAAAATACGGCGCGGAGACGATTTTCGTCCTCGCCTTCATTCCTATCCCGCTGATGGACCTCGCGGGTATCGCCGCCGGGGCGCTCAGAATGTCCCTCCCGCGCTTTCTTTTTTGGTGCTTCCTGGGTAAAGTGTTGAAAATGCTCGTCGTGGCCTATGCCGGCGCTTACTCGGTCGAATGGGTGGCCCGGTTCCTCCAATAGCCTTTCATGACTCTCCGCCCCCATGTCACTGGAGTGGTGCTCGTCGTTGACGATGACGAAGTTAACCTGCGTTTGCTCAAAGTCAATCTGGAGCGGCGAGGCTATACCGTCATTTCCACGCGATCCGGGGCCGAAGGCCTTCAGGCAGCTCATGCGAGTCCGCCCGACCTGATCTTGAGCGACTCCTTGCTCCCAGATATGGATGGCCTGCAGTTGTGCAACCGCCTGGTCGAGGACACCCGGACCCGCCACATCCCGATCATCCTCATGTCCAGCCAGTCCGCGACGCAGAGCATCGTGTCGGCGCTGGAGGCCGGGGCCGACGACTACCTCGTCAAGCCGCTTGACTACCACGAGGTGTTGGCGCGCGTCCGGGCTCACATCCGGCGGGCGCATCTTAAACCAGCGCTCAATCCGCTCACTGGCCTCCCCGGCAATTTGATTATCGAGCAGGAAGTGCGCCGCCTCATCACCGCCGGGCACGGCCTCTTCGCCGTTCTCTACACTGATCTCAATCATTTCAAGGCCTACAACGACGTTTACGGCTTCCCGGCCGGCGACGAGGCCATCCGGCTGGTGGCGCGCCTCCTCACCGCCGCCGTGAACGAATTGGGCAACCCCACCGATTTGGTCGGCCACGTGGGGGGCGACGATTTTGTCGTCACCACCACCCCCGACCGCTGTGATGCGCTGGCCCAACGTATCATCACCGATTTTGACCGCCAGGTGCCGGAGCTGTACACCCCCGCCGACCGGCGGCGGGGGTATCTCATCACCAAAGACCGGCAGGGATTGCTTAAGAAGTTTCCGCTGCTAAGCATCTCGATTGCCATCGTCCACAACCAGTACCACGCGATCACCAGCCATTGGGAAATCGGGGAACTTGGCGCGGAGCTCAAGCAATTCGCCAAGGCGCGCCAGGGCAGCTATTACGTGAAGGATCAGCGTCGTGGCTAAGTCCCTGGAACAGGCTCTCGCAGACCTCAAGTCGAGCAACGCGCTGCAGCGCAAAGAGGCGGCGCAGCACCTGGCCGCACGCGCGGACCCAACCGTCGTGGAAGCGCTTTTTGCTGTCCTCGGCGATCCGGATGTGCAGGTGCACGAAGCCATTATTCAGGCCATCACCCGCCAGACTGCCTCCGGCGTCATCCCCGGCTTGGTCACCATCCTGCGGGAAAATCACGCCGGACGCCGCAACGCTGCCCTGAGCACATTGATTGAGATTGGCGCGCGCCGGCCCCAAAGTCTCATCGTCGCGTTGAATAACCCGACGCCGGAAGTCCGCCTGCACATCGCTGAAGTCTTAGGGGATTTGCGCAACCCGCAAGCGGTCCCGTCCTTGATCGAGCGGCTCAACGATAGCGCCGAGTTTCCGAATGTGCGCCACGCCGCCGCGCAGGCGCTCGGCAAAATCGGCGACCGCGGGGCTGTGCCGGCGCTGGTGCGAGCGGCTCAGGAAGGCGATTTCTGGGTGCGCTATGCCGCCGTCGAGGCGCTCGGCAAAATCGGCGACGAACGCGCCGTCGAACCTTTGCTCGCGTTGATGCCGCAGGATGCCTGGACGCGCCCTGCCATCGTTCAGGCGCTTGGGAACCTTGAACGGCTCGAAGCCGTCGAGCCGCTCGTCACGGCGCTCACCGACGCCAATGAGGCGGTGCGCGTGGCCAGCATGGAAGCGCTCATCAAGATTGTGATCGAGCCGGGGACAGCCCAACGCTTTGACGCAGACAAGGCGGTCCGTGTCCGCGAGCTGATCCCCGTGCCGACGCTGGTGGACGAGCTTAACAAACGCGCGGAGCCGAGCAGCGCCTATGCGGCTCACCTGCTGGGCTGGCTGGCCGCGCCCGAAGCGCTGCCTGACTTGATCGCCACCCTCGGCCACGGCAACGAGACTCTGCGCTACGCCGCCACGGAAGCCATTCTGCGGTATAGCCACACCGCCGTCCCGGCTTTGCTCGAAGCTTTGCACAGCCACGAGGCGTTGATCCGTGAAGGCGCAGCTGAATTGCTGGGCATCCAGGCCGACGCCGAAGCGGTGCCGGCGCTCCGGGCGCGTCTCAGCGATGAGAGCGTCGAAGTCCGGCAGGCCGCCCTGCGCGCGTTAGGATCATTGGGCACCGACGCGGCTTACGAGGGGTTGCTCCAGGCTCTGGAAGACCCGGCCATTTATGACACGGCCCTCGGCGTCCTGGGCCAGTTGCGCGATTCCGCGCCCACGAGCAACTTCAAGGAGTATCTGCAACATGACTTGTACGCCGGCCAATCAGCGACGCGCCGGGCGGCGGCGCTGGCGCTGAGTCTGTTTGGCGACGAGTTTGCGGTCAGCCTCCTGCTCAACGCCACGCGCTTGCCGGACGCTTCAATCCGCCAACCGGCGGCGGAGGCCCTGGCGCAGGTGCGCGGCAACCGCGCTGTGGGTACGCTCATCGAGGCGCTGGGCGACCGCGACTGGCTGGTACGTCAAAAAGTCATCGAGGCCCTGAGCTATATCCCCGACGGGCGCGCCATCACGGCTTTATTGCAAATGGTGCACGATCCAGAGTGGCGCGTGCGCCGGGCGGTGGTGGACGCTTTGGACCACATCAAAGACCCGCGCATCTACGAGCCGCTGCAGGTCTTGGCGCGCGACCCGGACCGCTGGATACGGCGCGCAACCATGCAAGTATGCGCGGCGCTGGGTGATTACTGGGCTACAGACTTCCTGCTGCAAGGATTAAATGATCCCGAAATGATTGTCCGCCAGGCCACGCTCATCGCCATGGGGCGGCGGCGCGACCCGGCCACAACGGCGGCGGTCGTCACGCTGCTGATTGATCCCAGCCCCATTCTGCGCAACATGGCGGTGCGCGTATTGACACAAATCGGCGATCCAAAGGTCATCGAGCCTCTGAGCCTGCTGGCGCACGATCCCGTCGAGGCGGTCCGCATCGAAACGGCCGACGCGTTGGGCGACTTTGGCAGCGAAGAAGGCATTGATGCCTTAGAGGTCCTGCTGCGCGACGGATCGGCCGAAGTGCGGCAGCGCGCGGCGCAATCGCTGGCCCACATCGGGACGCTGCGCGCGGCGGAGGCCCTGGCGGCCGCACTGGCGCTGCCCCTCGCCAAAGCCGAGGCGCAGGCTCAACTGCAAACGCTCGGCGAGCAGGCGCTGCGGGCGCTTTTGGGGACCGCCCGCGCTTCAGACCCTATCCTGCGGGTCGCCGCAGCGGAGTTGTTGGGGCAGTTGGGCAATGCCCATGCCATCCCGACCCTTAAACAGTTGTTGCGCGACGGAGATGGGCGGGTGAGGCAGGCCGCCGAAGCAGCCCTGAAGACGATGAGGGCAGCCTAGGGGACATGCGCGATGTTCCCCCCTCACGCCTGGAGCCACTCCTTAAAAGGAGCGGGGTCGGTTGCCTCTGCCGGCCAGTGTCGGTGAAAAGCTTCCTCGGGCAGCAGGACCTCGCGGAGGGTCAGGGGCCGCCCGGCCATCTGGGAACGGCGTCGGACGAATAGCGCCGTCTGCGTGTCGTGGCAGCGGGCGGCGGCTTCTTTCACACTCAGTAAATTGGAGACATCCACCACCATATCCGCGAGGTCATTGGGATTCGAGAGGCGTGGACATCCACTCTCTTCGCTGAGAGCAGGGCGAGCGCGCCGCCGCACAGAATGGTTTCATCGTCAGGATGAGCGACGGCGCAGAGGAGAGAAGGCATGAGGCGCTCCTGCATCAAGTCCGGGCTCACACAGAAAAGACCGGCCCATCTACACAGGCCAGTCTGCGCCGGCCGTCCCGTTCCAGCCAACAGGCCAGGCACGCGCCAGCGCCGCAGGGCATGGGCGGGGTGATGAGGGCCTGCACAAAATCGGCCGGGCGAGCCGGACACATGGCCCGCGCTTCGCGGGCGCACGGCGCCGGGTCTGGCACGTCAAGGGCAATCAGGTCAGCCCAGGTTGCGAGGTCCGCGGTCAGCGGGCCGCGTTGGATTTCGACATCGGACGGGACTTCGGGGAGCGGCGAGGCAGATGAGAGCAGGAGCGTAACCGCGCGGCGGCTGGCCAGGGCGAAGTGCATGAGGGGCAGAAGACGCTCGACGGAGGCGGCGATAAGGAGCAGATGGGCGGCGCGCGGATGAAACACGAATCCGCGCCCGCAAGGCCCGATGAGGTCAAGCAACATCCCCGGCTCCAGCGAGGCAAGCGGGGAAGCCCGATCTATGCTGAATTCCAGTTCATCCCGCGGGCCAGGATAGGGGAAAATGGGGAGGCGGACAAACGATTGAGGGGAGCCTTCCACTCGAACGAGGTGAAACTGTCCGGGCGCCGTAGTCCCGGCCGGCTCTCGGCTGCACCTGACATGCACCTGTCCGCTAGATGTCGCGATTTCGGCGACGGTTAGTAGAAATTGGCGCACGCGGCGATGGTATCATAGCCGCCAGACCTGTCAACCGGAGTATAATCGGTGGATCAGTTGTCTATCTCAAGGAGAAGAGTCTATGAATATTGCGAGTTTGCTTCAAGGCCTGGCCAGCCTGGCCTGGCTGCTGGCGATAGGGGCGTTGGGCTTTGCCGTGTTTAATGCAGCGCGAGGCAGGCGGTTCGCGGGCGGCGCAGCGCTGCTGGTGGGTGCGATGGTCGCCGCCGTCGTATTGACGATCGTCGCCGCCGGGTTGGTGTTCATCGAGCCGGATGAGCGCGGCGTGGTGATTTCCGCGCTGGACCCGAAGGGCTACCGCGATCAGGCATTGACGCCCGGCCTGCGCTGGGTGATCCCGTTTGCCGAGCGAGTGCAGAAGTACACCATTTCGCGGCAGACCTACACGATGTCGGCCACAGCAGCCGAAGGGCAGGTAGAGGCCGACGATTCGATCCGCGCCCGGACGAAAGACGGGCAGGAAGTTTTCGTGGACGCGTCGGTGATCTATGCCATTGACCCGGACAAGGTGGTGGCCCTGCATATCACGTGGCAGAGCCGCTACCAGGATGAAGTCATACGGCCGCTGTCGCGGGGCATCATTCGCGATATCGCTTCGCAGTACGGCGTAGAGGAAATCGTCAGCACCGAGCGCGTCGCGATGGAGCAGTTGATCACGGAGGAGCTCGCCCGGAAACTCGCCGATAACGACCTGGAATTGGGCGATTTCGTGCTGCGCGACATTCACTTCAGCGATGAATACGCGGCGGCGGTCGAGCAAAAGCAGATCGCCGAGCAGCAGGCCCAGCAGGCGGCGCTTGTGGTGGAGCAAAAGAAGCAGGAAGCCGAACAGGCGCGCCAGGTCGCGCAGGGCCAGGCGGATGCAGCGGTGATCGCGGCGAGAGGCGCGGCCCAGGCAAGAGTGATCCAGGCGGAGGCCGAAGCGGAGGCGCTGCGCCTGATCAACGAGTCGCTGAAGAATAACCCGGACCTGCTCACCTACCGCTATATCGAGAAACTATCGCCGAACGTGCAGGTGATGTACCTTCCCTCCAACTCGCCCTACCTGATCCCGTTGCCGACTGCTCCAGCGCCGACCGTCGCCTCGACGACGGTCGTGACTTCGACGACCCCCTAAAGTTCAGCCAGCGCCTGACCGCCGCTCAGAACCCTGAGCGGCGGTTTTCTTTTCTCGACGCCGAAACTTACAGTTGGCTTACAAAATATTCTTTAGGTTTGCAAAAGTATTATTATTACATTTGGAAGGGCGTATGGAGTCTCCCTCGCAGGGGTTCAGCGGTTTCCTTGCGTAACACCAGCAACGTTTTTCTGCAGTAAGCAGGTGCTTATTGGTGTATCCCTGGCCTATGACATCTGCTTAGAAATGGGGTACTGTTCCATTCCGCGTCTGTGATATTTTGGACGCACTGACGAAGTATCGGGCTGCTCCTGGCTCTGGTTTAGCCATCTGTGTGTGGAGCGCCCGATAGTTTTTGCCCAGGTTCATCACTTGTTACATAAGGTGCTATCTCAATAGGACAAAGGTACCACCAGAAGAGACGTAACCGCTGGAAAAGTTAAACGGTAGTTAAAGTGAAGTTCACAAGAAAACGCATATTTCTCAGGTCTCGCAGACATTCACACACAAGCATGGGGAGTTGAAACTATGAAACACTTGCGGCGATCAATTATTGTGTTGCTCATCTATCTCACCGTCCTTTATAACGTGGAGCGCCTGGACCTGGGG
>DATDRS010000291.1:0-3197 GCA_035291605.1 Anaerolineales bacterium
CTCGGTGCCAAGCTCGCCCCGCACGTAGGCCGCCAGCGACCGCTTGCTCCCCGACAGCGCGGCCTGGTTGAAGCGCACGTCTCGCTGCCCGCCCACGAGCGCGAACTGCACGGCGTCCAGGATGGTGGATTTGCCCGCCCCGTTCACGCCGATGAAGTACGTCGTGCCCTGACAGGAGATGGTCGTGTTTTCAAAAAGATGCCAATTGACGAGGCGGATGCGAGTCAAGGTTTTCATAGGTCAGTCCCACTACACGATAATTTCCAGTTGGATTTCTTGAACCGTGGCCTCGGCGAGCAACCGCGCCGAGTTCTCTGAGTTCCCCAAGCTCCTTGAGTTCTCTCTGCTCATGCCTCACTCTCCTCCATCTGCTCTCCTGCCTCCTCTCCCACCTTCCGATATTTCCTCACCCACGCTTCCATCTCGTCGGCGGTCTTCACGGGCAGGATCATCCGCACCGAGCCGCGCAGGCGCAGACGGGCGTCGGCGTCGCGCACGTCAATGTTCTTGCCGTCGAGCAGTTCAATCAGCCCCATCGCCCGCAGGCGGCGCAGGAGCGTCTCGTACTGGACGATGCCGAGGTCGCGCTCTTTGCCGGTGATGGCGCGGTACTCCTCGCGCACCTCGCCGACGGTCACGACCGGATCGTTGGCCAGGCTGAGGCGCTCGACGCGCTCCTCGTACAACTTCCGCAGCACCACGATCATCAGCGTCTCGTCCAGCCGGTAGTGCGCGCGGCAGTAGCTGTACTCGGAGACGGCTTGAAAGATACGGTGGTAGTCGTCGTGCAGGAGGTTGAATCCGGCCAGGTGGAGCAGGCCCTCGAAGACTGGACGGTGGCGGTGGACGACGTAGTAATCGTCCTTGTCCGCCTCCACGTCCTGATAGAGAAAAGTTTGCCCCAGCAGGCGGTTGACGATGCGCGGGAGGTCACGGCGCGTCTTGTCTGGGAGGTCGGTGGAGACGAGGAGGGTGTCGGTATCAAACATGGCGCATAATCCGCATGGCGTATTCCGTATTGGGTAACCGGAACGGAATACGCGCTACGTCACAGTTTAGCTAACTGGAAAGACATAACGCGATATGGGCCAATCTCCACCGGGTCGCCGTCCGCCAGCTCGAGGCCGTATTTGACCTCGGGATGGTCGGCGTAGGCGATGATGGTGGTGAGGCGGTGGAGGTCGGCCAGCACTTCTGACGGGAACTCGGTGACATGCAGGACGCGGTGGCCGTTGAAGAAGCCCAGGACATAGCGGTTGATCTTGTCCGGCGTGAGCGCTTGCGTCACATCCTGCAGGGTGGCCGAGCGCAGGGCGGCGAGTTCGGTGGGTTGCAGGGCCGGGGCGACGACGGGCGCGGTGTTGAGCGGGGCGCGCCGGCGCGGCGGAGTGTAGAAACTGTGCATGTCCGGCTCGCGCGCGGGATGGTATTGCCAGTTGGGCGCTTCGTCGGGCAATGTGGTTTCGCCCTCCGCTTGCAGCGCCGCCAGCCCTCGGGCGAGCGAGACCAGGCGGTCCTTGAAGCTCCCGTCCGCGCTCACCAGCTGGTAGCGGATCTGCCTCAGCGAGGTGCGGAAGTACTGCGCGTGGCGGCGGTCTATCTCTTCAAGGAGCGGGTCGAGACCCTCCAGTTGGTGGACGACGAATTGAATCGCGTGCTGGATTTCCTGCTCGGCTTGCGCGGGGGTGAAGCGCCCCTGCGCGGCCAGTTCCTCGGCGGCGTGGTCGAGCCATTCGCCGCTGCGCTGCCAGGCTTGCAGCTTGCCCACGATGTCACGGCGGTAGCGCGAGACGTGGTCGGAGGTCTTGAGCGCGTGATAGGCCGGGCCGAGGGTCTGGGAGTAGTCGTCGAACTGCAGGCGGAGCAGCTCGGCCACATCCCGGCCGCGGGTGGCGCGCTCGATGTAGCGGCGGATGTTCTGGTTGAGTTCGTTCAGGCCGCGCACCACCTGACGCACGTTTTCGTAGGCCTGGGTGAGCGCAAGCGCCGGGGAGAAGTCTTTGCTGCGGGACGAGGTCAGCAGTTGATGGGCGGTGTAGAGCTGGCCGGCGAACTCGCGCGGCTTCTGTTCCTGGATGGCGCGCAGGGCTTCGAGCAGGGTGAAGGCGTAATCGGGAAGGATGATGGTCTCGGAGTAATCGGCGTGCTGTTCGCGTTCCACCCAGCCGGTCTCGGCGAGGCGGCGCAGGAGGTAGGCCGCATAATCGTGCTCGGTTTTCTGGCCGGTACCTGCTGCCCTGAGCGAAGTCGAAGGGAGCGAAGTCGAAGGGAGCGAAGTCGAAGGGAGCGAAGCCGAAGGGAGCGAAGCCGAAGGGAGAGAGGCGCCCTCTGTTCCGCCCGCGTCCTGTTCGGCCATCTCGGCGGCGACCTCGGCTTCCGCCTGCGCGCCGGCGGCGCGGAGGTAGTCCACGATCTCGGCGACGACGACCTCGCGCGCCAGGCCGAAGCGGTTGAACTCGGCGAGCGCGTACAGGCGCAGAAGGATCGCCATGTAGTGGCGCTGAAGCGTGGTGTGGCCGAGCGTGCTGAAGAGGTTGAAGAGGTTGGCCGGGAGGAGGTCAAACGGGTTGGCGGCCATGGTCGTCCCACACCAGGATGTCTTCCAGGCGGCAGCGGAGCGTTTGGCACAGGCGAGCCAGCGCGTCCAGGTCAATGTGGCGCGCTTCACCGGCGTCGAGGCGGTAGACGAAGTCCTTGGGGACGCCTGCTACCTGCGCCAGACGCCGGAGGGTGAGACGTTCGCCGGTGGCGGCTTGATACTTGCCTAGAAGGATGGTCAATCTGCCGGAAGTCGTGATTTTCATTTCTTAGAACTTTTGTTCTAATGTCGCAGTATAAGGCAGATTGGGCGCGTTGTCAAGAGGTTTGGGCGATTTTTTAAGACACTTGGGCTGCTGCCTCATCCCATAGCCCCTCTAAAGTGCTATACTCGGCAAAACCCTTTCCCGGAGCACAATCCATGCCCCCCACAAAATCCGACTCTGCGCCTGCGGAGATGCGCCCTGCTTTTGACCGCATCATGGGATTGATCGAGCCGTTCTGCCGCGAGCGCCTGAACGACGAATGGCTGGCATTATGTCGTCAACTGGCGGCGGCCCTGGCCCGCAAGCGCCCCTCGCCGCTGGCGCGCGGCAAACCCGAAATCTGGGCCTGCGCCGTCGTGTACGCCCTCGGGACCGTCAATTTCCTCTTTGACA
>DATDRS010000292.1:0-5774 GCA_035291605.1 Anaerolineales bacterium
GGGCGGGGCGGGGCGGTTGGAGCATTTTGCGGAAGTGCTGACAGATGGGAAAGCCGACGCGGCGCTGGCGGCCTCGCTGTTTCATGACAAGGTCTTGACGATTGGGGAAGTGAAGCGCTATCTGGCAGAGCGCGGGGTGCCGGTCAGGCTGCCTCATCTCCCTGACTTGGAGGTTACCAGTGGAACTCAAGTGGGATGAACGCGGCTTGATCCCGGCGGTCGTGCAAGACGATGACACGGGGGAGGTGCTGATGGTCGCCTGGATGAACGCCGATTCGCTGAACCGCACGCGCTCGACCGGCCAAGCCTGGTTCTGGAGCCGCAGCCGCGCCGAGATGTGGCGCAAAGGCGCGACGAGCGGCAATACGATGCGTATCAGGCAAATCCGCATAGACTGCGACGGGGATACGCTTCTGCTCCGGGTGACCCCATCCGGGCCAGCCTGTCACACTGGGGAACGCACTTGTTTCTACCGGACCCTCCCTGCCCCTGGCGGGAATGGGGGCGATTGACCATGAACCTCAACCGTCTTTTTGAGATTATCCTCGCTCGCCGGGAAAACCCGCCCCCAGGCTCGTACACGGCCCGGCTGTTTGCCGCAGGCGAAGACGAAATTGTGAAAAAAGTCGGGGAGGAAGCCGTCGAGGTCATCCTCGCTGTCAAAGGGCAGGGGGATGAGCGGGTAATCTCCGAGGTGGCCGACCTCTTCTATCATACCCTGGTCCTGCTCGCGGCGCGGGGCCTGACGCTGGCGGATGTAGAGGCAGAATTGGAGCGGAGGCATGCCTCACCCCTCTCCCCGGCGCTTCGCGCCACCCCTTCCCCCTCTCCTGAACGGAGTTCAGGAGAAGGGGCAGGGGCAAAGGGTGGGAGGTGAAGTTAGACACTTTACCCTAAACCCACTCGTAACCTTCTCGCATCTTGTACGGTGCAACTGGACGTGAAATCTCTTACAATCGCCCCCAATATCTGATTACCATGATCGCCACTTTTGCCAGCCTTTTCGTCCTCATTATCGTCCTCCTTATCGAGGTTCTCGTCGAGAACCTTTTTCCGGTTGGGCTGGCGACAGTAACAGTCAAGCACAAGTAGCACCAAATTTTGACACACTGAGACCTGAGAGCCGCCCAACCAGATGGGCGGCTTTTTTTAGCTTACTCAAAGCGCTCTATGGCCTCTGACCTCAAACCCCGCAGCCGCGCCATCACCGACGGCCCCAGCCGTGCGCCCGCACGCTCTATGCTCAAAGCCGTCGGGTTCACCGACGATGACCTGCGCCGCCCCATCATCGGCGTTGCCAACACATGGATCGAGATCGGCCCGTGCAACTTTCACCTACGCCGACTGGCTGCCAAGGTGAAAGAGGGCATCCGCGCCGCGGGCGGCACGCCGATGGAATTCAACACCGTCTCCATCTCCGATGGGATCACGATGGGCGCGGAGGGGATGAAGACCTCGCTCATCAGCCGCGAGATCATCGCGGACTCGATTGAACTCGTCGCGCGCGGCAACCACTTTGATGCGCTCGTCGGCATCTCTGGGTGCGACAAGACCAATCCCGGCGTCGTCATGGCCCTCGCCCGCCTCGACATCCCTGGCCTGGTGCTCTACGGCGGCTCCATCGCCCCCGGTCATTACGAGGGCCGCGACCTCACCATTCAAGATGTGTTCGAGGCGGTGGGCGCGCATGGGCGCGGCAAGATCAGCGCCGAACAACTCCAGGCCATCGAGGACGCGGCCTGTCCCGGCGCGGGCGCGTGTGGCGGGCAGTTCACTGCCAACACGATGTCCACCGTCATGGAGTTCCTCGGCATCTCGCCCCTGGGCAGCAACAGCATCCCGGCGATGGCCGCCGAAAAAGACGAAGCGGCGTTTGCCGCTGGTCAACGCGTGATGGAACTCCTCGGCCGTGATCTCCGGCCCTCCCAAATCATCACCCGCGAATCCATTGAAAACGCCATCGCCGCCGTGGCGGCGACCGGCGGCTCGACCAACGCCGTCCTGCATCTGCTCGCGATTGCGCACGAGGCCGGGATCGCGTTGAGCCTTGACGACTTTGACCGCATCAGCGCGCGTACCCCGCTGATCGTTGACCTGAAACCCGGTGGCCGCTTTGTGGCGAACGATCTCTACAAAGCCGGCGGCATTCAACTTGTCGCCAGGCGGTTGCTTGATGGCGGCTACCTTCACGCCGATGCCGTGACGGTCACCAGCAAGACCATCGGTGAGGAGGCACGAGCGGCGCAAGAGACGCCGGGGCAGGAAGTGGTCCTCCCGTTGGACAGGCCCCTCAAGCCGAATGGCGGGCTGGTGATCCTGAAGGGCAACCTCGTGCCTGAGGGTTGCGTGGTCAAAATCGCCGGGCACAACATGCTCTACCATCGTGGCCCGGCGCGCATTTTCGACCGCGAAGAGGATGCGTTCGCCGCCGTGCAGAATGGGGCGATCCAAGCAGGTGATGTGGTCGTCATCCGCTACGAAGGCCCGAAGGGCGGCCCCGGCATGCGCGAGATGCTCGGCGTGACGGCGGCCATCGTCGGCGCGGGGTTGGGGGACTCTGTGGCCCTGCTCACCGATGGGCGTTTTTCCGGCGCAACACACGGTCTCATGGCTGGTCATGTGGCCCCTGAGGCTGCGCGGGGCGGCCCTATTGCCGTCGTGCACGACGGCGACGCGATCACGTTCGACGTGAACGCTCGCCGCCTCGACGTGGAAATCTCAGACGGCGAGTTGAAAGCCCGCTTGAGCCAATGGCGGCCGCCTGATCCGCGCTACAGGACGGGAGTCATGGCGAAGTATGCGAACTCGGTGTCGTCGGCATCGTCAGGAGCGGTTACTGGGGCGTGATCACTGACCCCTTGTTTCTGAAGTGACCTGTGATCAGTGATCAGTCACCAGGTGCGGAGGAACCATGAAAAGAACTGGCGCGCAAATCGTTTGGGAATGTCTGGTTCGGGAGGGCGTGGGCACCCTCTTCGGATACCCGGGCGGGGCAATCCTGCCGACGTACGACGCGATGCTCGATTACCCGGTGCATCACGTTCTCGTGCGCCACGAGCAGGGGGCGACGCACATGGCCGACGGCTACGCCCGCGCCTCGGGCAAGGTTGGCGTGGCGATGGCCACCTCGGGGCCAGGCGCGACGAACATGGTGACGGGCATTGCGACGGCGATGATGGACTCTTCGCCCATCGTGTGCATCACCGGGCAGGTGGGGAGCAAGCTCATCGGCTACGATGCGTTTCAGGAGACGGACGTGACGGGCGTCACGCTGCCGATCACAAAGCACAACTATCTGGTGACACGCGCCGAGGACATCGCCCGCACGTTCCGCGAGGCGTTCTACATCGCGGCGAGCGGCCGGCCCGGCCCGGTGCTGATTGACATCACCAAAGACGCTCAGCAGGCCACGTGCGAATTTGACTGGGAGGCGGCCGCGCCGCGTCTGCCCGGCTATCGCCCCGACCTGCGCGCCCTTCCCTCGGAGTATCAGAGAGCCATTGATCTGATCCGATCCGCCAAACGCCCGCTGATCCTGGCAGGCCACGGGGTCACGTTGTCGGGCGCGATGAAGGTCGTGCGTGAGTTCGCCGAGAAGACCAACACGCCCGTGGCGCTGACGTTGCTCGGCCTCGACGGCTTCCCCGCCTCGCACTCGCTCAACCTGGGCATGATGGGCATGCACGGCGAGGCCTGGGTCAACAACGCCATTCAGCAGGCGGACCTGCTCCTGGCCTTCGGGATGCGCTTCGACGACCGCGTGACGGGCAACGTGAAGACCTACGCCGTCAACGCGCGGAAGATCCACATCGAGATTGACCCCTCCGAGATCAACAAAAACGTGCACGTGGACGTGGGCCTGGTGGGCGACCTGCGCGAGGTGCTGGAGGAATTGCTCCCGCGCCTCCCCGGATGCGACCACGCCGACTGGTTGGCTCACATCAACGCGATGAAGGGCGATTCGGCGGTGCGCGACATCCAGAACCTGCCGGATACGGGCCACCTCTACGCCGCGCACGTCATCAACGACCTGTGGCGGCTGACCGAGGGCAAAGCCGTCGTCGTCACCGACGTCGGCCAGCACCAGATGTGGGAAGCGCAGTACTACCGGCACGAACAGCCGCGTTCGCTCATCACCTCGGGCGGCCTCGGCACCATGGGCTTTGCGCTCCCGGCGGCGATCGGCGCGAAGTTCGCCTGTCCCAACGAGGAAGTCTGGGTGGTCGCGGGCGACGGCGGTTTCCAGATGACGATGCCGGAACTGGCGACCGCCGTGCAGGAAGGCGTCAAGGTCAATATTGCCATCATCAACAATGGCTATCTCGGCATGGTGCGCCAGTGGCAGGAGTTTTTCTACGAGCGGCGCTACGCCGCCACGCCGATGCTCAGCCCGGATTTTGTGAAAGTGGCCGAGGCCTACGGCTTGAAAGGCATCCGGGTCACCGAACGTTCACAGACCGCGGCGGCGGTTGAAGATGCGCGCACGGATCCCGGCACGGCGCTCATTGACTTCCGCGTCGAGCAGGAGGACTCGGTCTTCCCCATGGTGCCGGCCGGAGCGGATCTGCACGCCATGATCCGCCGCCCTGCCCCGAAGGTGAACGTGATGGTGGAGACGGGAGCGGACCGAGAGTGGGAACTGGCGAAGTGACGGCTGATTTTTGAGTGTTGATTGCTCATGGGCTGTCAATCAGAAATCGGCAATCAACAATCAGCACTGGAGGGCTCATGCAGCACATCCTTGTCGCTTATGTTGAGGATAAACCGGGCGTCCTGAACCGGGTGGCCTCACTGTTCCGTCGGCGTGCGTTCAATATCGAGTCGCTCACAGTCGGGCACACGGAACAACCGGGCGTGTCGCGAATGACGATTGTGGTGGACGCCGACGAGATGATGACCCGCCGCATCGAGGCCAACCTGTACAAACTGGTCAACGTCCTGCGCGTGGACGACGTGACCGAGAAGCCGGCTGTTGTCCGCGACCTGGCGCTCATCAAAGTTGCGGTGAAGAACGGCAACCGCGGCGAAATCCTACAGTTGGCCGACGTATTCCGCGCGCGCGTGGTGGACGTCACCAACGAGTCGCTCGTCATCGAAATCACCGGCACGGAAGACAAAATTGATGGCCTGGTCGAAGTACTGCGCCCCTTCGGCTTGATCGAGATGGTGCGTACGGGCATGGTGGCCATGGCGCGCGGGGCGGAGGCGGTCAGCCCGAACCCGCCGCTCGTCGCCGCGCATGTCCCGGCGGAAAGCCAGACGCGGGCGAGCCAGACCGTGGCGATGTCGGTCTAGTCCGATGCTGACCGCCCGACACGTGATGCGTCAGCCCGTGCATATGGTCCACGGTTTGGATTCGGTGGCGCACGCGGTGCGGCTGATGCACATGCGCGGCGTGTCCAGCCTGCTTGTCCCGCCGCACCTGGAGGGGGAGGGATACGGCATCATCACCAAAGCCGACGTGGTCGCCAAGGTCGTGGCGCAGGGGCGCGACCCGCTACGGGTGCGCGTGTCCGAGGTGATGACGAAACCGGTGCACACCGTCGAGCCAGACTGCTCACTACGCGAATGCGCCGCGCTGATGATGCGCTACCGTATTCGCCGCCTACCGGTGTTTGCGGGCAGCTGGCCGGCGCCGGTAGGCATCGTGAGCGATTCGGACGTGTTTGACATGCTTTTGAATTTTCACACCGAGGCGGCTGCATCGTTTTCGCTTTGAGGCGACCGTCCCCATGGGCGCACACACAGGTGCACCCCTACGACCGGGCGCACAC
>DATDRS010000293.1:0-5888 GCA_035291605.1 Anaerolineales bacterium
TCCAGCAAGTCCACCTGCGCGATGGCCTCCAGCCCGAACCGTTCGAACACGTCAATCAGCAGGCCGGTCTCGACGCCGTAGCCGGAGAAAAAGGGCGCCTGCTCCAGCGCAGCGCGGCGGCCGGCATATTCGCCGGAGAGCGGCTGCACCACGCCGGACAGTTCGGGATAGAACAGGTTGAGCATGGGGCGCGCGGTGAGCTCGGTCACGCGCCCGCCGCCCCCGGCCTGCACCTTCTCGCCCACTTTGAGCGGGCGGCGGTAGAACCCTTTGACGAACTGGATGCGCGGGTTGAGCAGCAGCGGGCCGAGGATGCCGTATACGAAACGCGGATGGATATTGACGATGTCGGTGTCAATCCAGGCGATGATGTCGCCGCGCGTCACGAGCAGGCTCTTCCACAAGGCCTCGCCTTTGCCGCGCCGCTCGCCCAGCTCGGGCAGGAGGTGTTGATGGATGAACACCGGCACGCCCAGCCGCCGGGCGATCTCGCGGGTGCGGTCGGAGGAGTTGGAGTCAATCAGCGCGATCTCGTCGAGCAGCGGCGCTTTGTCCATCAGCGCGCGCTTGACGGTGCGAATCACCTGCCCGACGGTCTCTTCTTCGTTGAGCGCCGGGAGCGCCAGGCTGATGGTGACGCCCTGCGCCCGCTTGAGCTCGATCAAGTGTCCCAGGTCGGCAAACTCCTCGGCGTGAAAGGTGTTCTCCGCGAACCACTTGTCCACCAGAATTGAAATGGCCTGTGCGCCGGTGATTTCGTCCGGCGCCATGGCGGGCATGGGGCGGCGCGTCTTGACCGCGATCACCGCCGCCGGAGACGCCTGCAACAGCCGGTCGGCGACGGCGCCGAGCGAGGCGCGGCTGTGGAGGGGCTGCGCGGTCGCGCCCATCACGATCAGGTCGTAAGCCCGGCTTTCGTCGAAGATGGTCTGCGCCGGATCGGCGGTGACGGCAGAGCGCGCCTGCACTTCGGGGAGGCGTTTCAGCACCTGCTCCAGACCGCGAAAGGGCGCATCCGAGCCGACGCCTTCCGGCGTCGTCAGGTGCAGGGTGGTCAGCTCGCGGGGGTGCAGGCTCAAGCCCACGCGCAGCGCCAGTTCGGCGTGCGGGCCGCCGCGCACCGGTACGAGCACACGCGCGGGCGCCGGCGGGAACGGCCCCCGTACGAGCGCGACGTTGCACGGGGGATGGGTCAGCACCTCCGCCGGGGTGACGCCCAGCGCTTCGAGATGGCATTCCCATTCCAGCAGCAAGAGGTCAGGCTCTTCCGAGGCGATCAGGGCGAGCAAATCGGCCCAGGGCGTGGTGGACACGCGCACCCGCGCTTTGCTCCGCACTTGACCGTCCCCTGCCGGGGCCAGTTTCCGCAGCCGCGCACGGACGGCGCGCGCCGGCGCCGCGCCAGCGCTGAGCGCCTCGCCCGGTGCAATGTTGACCAGGCCGACCAGCACGACTTGCCTCGCCAACGCGCGGGCGGCCGCGAGCGCCGCCTGGCACTCACAGCCGAACACGATTGGCACCAAGACCGTTCGCAGGGGGGTGAAGCGATGTCGGGTCATAGGCGTAACAGCGGCTCAATCTGGGCCGCGTAGATCGCCGGCCAGGTGTACTCACGGCGGGCGCGAGCGGCAAAGCGGTGCGCCGGATCGGAGGACAAACGGTCGGTGATCAATCCGGCCACCGTTTCGGGCTCGGCGTCGGGTGAAAAGTAAGTCGCGTCGTCGCCGCCCAGGTCGCGCAGGGGCGGGATGTCGGCGCAGAAGACGGGCAGGCGGGCGAAGGCGGCCTCGACAAGCGGGATGCCGAACCCTTCCTCCCGGCTGGGGAGGAGCAAGGCGTCGGCGAGGCGGAAGAAATCGGCCACGACCACATCAGGGAGGAACTCAGCCGTATGTTCGACGACAAAGTGCGCCGCGCCGCGCAATCCGAGTTCGTCGCGCAGGGTGAGCAGGCGCCGTTTGTATTCGGCGTTAGCCGGGTTGTGCGGCCCCTCCGGGCCGGTGACCAGGAGCATGGCGTCAGGGTAGAGACGCCCCGGTGGGGCGTCTCCGCCTGGCGGAGCATCTCTACGGCGCAAAGCCGCCAATGTGCGCAGCGCCAGCTCGATGTTCTTGCGCGGCGTGAGGCGCACCGGCAGGAGCAGCAACGGCTCAGCCGCGTCCAGGCGCATCGCGGTGATCAGCGCCTGCGTTTGCGCTTCCAGCTTGAGCAGGTGATCCGTCTGCACGCCGTTCGGGACGACGATAATGCGCTCGGCCGGAATCCCCAGGAGCGCGGCCAGCTCGCGGCGGCGCGGCTCGGAGACGGTGACGTGCCGCACGCCGGGCCACGCGGACGCGGCCCGGAGCAAATCCCACGGATAGCCGTCGTGCAGCTCGGGCCGGTAGCGCGGCGTCGTCCACGCGAGGTCGTGATGCCACAGGATGAGACGAGGCGCCCCCGCCTGGGTGTTGAGCCGATGCAGCGCAGCCGTCAGCGCCAGGTTTTTATGGAGGGAGCAGACGTTGTGGGCGATGATCACGTCCGTCCCTGCGAGCGCGGGGTGGAGCGCGTGCTCAATCTCGTCCGCGAGGCGCGGGAAGCCGGGCGGCACCCGCCCCGCGTCCAGCTCGGCCTTGACCGCCAGCACGTCAGGATGCCGGGAGTCTATCAGCGGCAGGCGCATCAGCGGGATGCGATCATCCCAGGCTTCGCCTCGGGCGGCGACAATTCTGACCGCGTGCCCGGCCTCCGTCATCAACCGGGCGTGGTGGGCCAACACGCTTTCCACGCCGCCGACGACCGGCGGGGCGGAGTAATGCAGCAGGGCAATACGTCGGCTGGTCTTATTCATCAGCGGCTCAGGAATGGGAAAGTCAGCACATACAGAATGCTCGCCACGGCGCAGGTCGCCAGCATCACTGGCAGCCCGCGCTTGTTCCACAGCGCCGAGGTGATCGGCGTGCGCGTCCGCTCGGAGAGCGAGGCGACGACGATGTTGGCCGTCGAGCCGATGATCGTGCCGTTGCCGCCGAAGCCTGCGCCAAAGGCCAGCGCCCACCACAACGGCCCGGTCGCCACCCCCGCCGCGCCCAGCCCCTCGATCACCGGGATCAGCGCAATCGTGATCGGCACGTTATCCACCACGGCCGACAGCGCCGCGACGATCCAGATCATGGCCACGCCGAGCAGCACCGGGGGCATCGCGTTGGCCCGCGCGATCAGGCCCACCAGCGCGCGCAGCACACCCGCCGCCTCCAGTCCGCCGACCATCACGAACAACGCGCTGAAGAAGATCAGCACACTCCACTCGACGCGCTGGAACGTTTCGTGGATGGCGGGGCGCACCCAGACCAGGGCCCCGGCCGCTGCGCCTAGCGCGATGAATGCCGGGCTGAGATGCAGCCGGTCGTGGAAGAAGAACAGCAGGATGGCCGCGCCCAGCACGATCAACACCCGCCGCGCCGTTGCCTGGTCGTTGAGCGCTTCGGACGGGTTCAAGCGCAGCACAGCCTCGACGTCTGGCGGGCGCACGGCCAGTTCCTGGCGAAACAGGTAGCGCAGCAGGAGCAGCGCGGTCAGCCAGGCTGCTGCCACGACCGGCAGCGCGTGGGTGAGGAAATCGTTGAATGAAAAGCCGGCGGCCGAGGCGATCAGGACATTCGGCGGGTCGCCGATCAACGTCGCCACGCCGCCCGTGTCTGCGAGCAGCGCCTCGGCCATCAGGAGCGGCGTCGCGCTCATCCCTAGAATTTCGCTGATCAGGATCGTCACTGGCGCGATGAGCACGACCGTGGTGACGTTGTCCAGAAACATCGAGAGTACGGTCGTGACCGTGCCGAGCAGGACGAGCAGCCGCACCGGGTGGCCGCGCGACCAGCGCCCGGCCCACACCGCCAGGTATTGAAAGAAGCCCGTCGGCTCCAGCAGCGCGACCAGGATCATCATGCCCAGCAGCAGCCCAAGCGTATTAAAGTCTATCGCGGCGATAGCCGCCTCTTCCGAATAGAACCCCAACGCCAACCCGGCCCCTACCATCGCCGCCGAGCCGGCAATCCCGGCAATGGTCCGGTTGAGTTTCTCGGAAAAGATCAGGTACAGGCTCCCGGCAAAAATCAGGCTGGAGAGCAGGCCGGGAATCACGGCGCGCCCCCTGGTGGAGGCGTGCGCCAACCGGCCAGGAGCGCCGCGCCGATATCTACCCGCGAAGCAATGCCAACCAATTGACCATTCGAGGCGACTACCGGGAGGTCGTGCAGATCGCGCTGGCGCAGCAGGGCAAAGGCGCGCAGCAGGCCGCAGTCTTCCTCCACGAAGAGCGGGGGCTGCATCACCTCCCGCGCCGGGCGGGCCATGACCTCCGGCGAGGGCTGACGGGTCTCCAGCGCGCCAAAGTCGTGCACAAAGTCTATGTCCTCCACCAGGCGCACGAAATCCGGCATCACCAGCGCCAGCAGGTCGCGCAGCTGCAGCACGCCCACCAACTGGCCAGCGTCGTCCACCACCGGCAGCAGGCCGACGTGGCGCGCGGTGAAGATCGCCGCGGCCTCGCCGATCGTCGCCGTCTCCGGGATGGAGACGACGTTGCGTTTCATGCAGTCGCCGATTTTCATAGAGCCTCCATTTGCTCAGGACCGGTAAAAGAATTACTCCGCAGCTTGTCACGCAGAACGTGAGCGACCCTTCGACTTCGCTCAGGGTGACAGGCGGACTATTATTTTTACGACTCCTGAGCGAGCGTCGCCGTGGTCATCCAGAGCACAGCCGCGCAGCGCCCCGACGCAGGTCTTCGACTTTATTCGTCCTTGCTCGGCGTCCGCAACCCCCACACCTTAAGCACCGGGATGGTGAAGAGGATGCCCGTATGCGGTTTGTCCAGGGGGCCGACGATTTTTTCCGTGGCGCGCACCAGGGCTTCAACGTCCACCCCGTCCTCCAACACACTCCACAGGGTGCGATGGTGAGTCTCGGCGCCTTCGAGCAATTCATGCACGGAGGGAAACAGCGGCAGGTCGTCGCGCAGCTGGCGCGCCTTGTTCAGGCCGGACGAGTCGTAAATCGTCGCCCCGCTGACTCCCAGGCGCTCCCATTCATCTATCACATCCCAGATTTTGGAAAGATCGTCAATGATGGCCACTAGCAAGACAGGCATAGGTTTATTCTCCTTCAGGCGAAGTCGGGCGCGGCGCGGGCGCGGCCCGGCGCTCACTGCGCGCATACGCCCAGCGCAAGAGCAGCGGCGTGATCACGGTCGTCACCAGCACCACGAGCACAATCTCGGCAAAGACCACATCGTCAATCAGCCCCTCATTTAACCCCACGCTCGCGACGATCAACCCCACTTCGCCGCGCGAGACCATGCCGATCCCCAACCGCAGGGACTCAGTCCGGCTAAGCCCCCCCCACCAGGCCCCCAGCCCGCTCCCCACGATTTTGCTGACGACGGCGACGAGGATCAGCGCCAGCCCGAAGAGCAGCCCGCTCCCGGTCACCGCGCGCGCATCCGCCTCCAGGCCGATGCTCACGAAAAAGAGCGGGACGAAAAAGCCGTAGGTGAGCGCCGAAAAACTGTGCTCGATCTCCTGCTTCAGCGGCAAACGCGCAAACGCCAGCCCGACCAGGAATGCGCCCGTAATCGCGGCGATGCCTCCCAGCACTTCGGCGGCCCAGGCGTACACCAGCGCCACGACGATGACGAAGGACATCAGCCCCTGGGTGATGGGCAAACGCACGACCCACCCGGTCAGGCGCGGGATCAAGAAGAATCCCAGCGCAACGGCCACGAGCAGGTAGACGCCCATGCGCGCGAAGACGAGCGCCACGCCGCCGAGGCCCCCGGAGGCCTCCATGCCGAGCGCGAGGAACACGGACAGCACCAGGATCACCAGCACGTCGTCAATCACGGCTGC
>DATDRS010000294.1:0-4220 GCA_035291605.1 Anaerolineales bacterium
ATCGGTTCGGCCCAGTCCAATCTGGATATTCCCCTGCTATCGCTATGGGGAGGGACAATTAAACCCTTCCTGTAGAGGGTGCGAAGATGAAAACGCGAACCAGCAATCGCAGGAATCTCTACATCCTATCTTTCACCCTCGCCGTCGTCATGCTGGGGTTCGGGATGGTCATCCCAGTCTTCCCGTTCTTCATCGAGCGGCTGGGCGCAGGCGGCAGCGCGTTCGGCCTGCTCGTAGCAACCGCTGCGTTCACCGAACTGATCTTTGGCCCGTTGTGGGGCAGCGTCTCCGATCGCGTCGGGCGCAAACCCATTCTGATGATCGGCATGTTGGGCTACGGCCTCTCGATGGCGTTGTTCGGGCTTTCGACCCAGTTGTGGATGTTGTTCGCCTCCCGGGCGCTCTCGGGTGTGCTGTCGTCGGCGACGCTCTCGACGGCGATGGCCTACATCGGCGACAGCACCTCGGAAAAGGAGCGCGGCGGCGGCATGGGCGCGCTGGGCGGCGCGGCGGGCATGGGCGTCATCCTCGGCCCCGGGCTGGGCGGCTGGCTGGCCGGCGACTCGCTTTCGATGCCGTTCTTCGTCGCCGCCGCGATGTCGCTCGTCTCATTGTTGCTGATTGCGCTGCTGCTCCCCGAGACGCTGCCGCCGGAAGCGCGTGCGGTTAAAGGAAAGGTCAGCCTCGTGGACTTCCGTGAACTGTGGCGCGCGCTCTGGAGCCCCATCGGCGGATTTCTGCTCCTGGCGTTCGTGGGCACGGTCGGGACAAGCAACTTCGAAGCGATCTTCAGCCTGTATGCGCTCGACGTGCTCGGTTACGGCCCGGAGCGTGTAGGCGCGATCCTCACGATGGTTGGCGTCGTGGCCGTGATTGGTCGAGGGCTGTTGACCGGCCTAGCGACCAGGTGGTGGGGCGAGGCGACTGTGATTAAAGGCGCGCTGTTGGCCGGCGCGGTGACTTTCCTTTTTCTACTGCTGGCGAAGAGCTACATCGCCGTTCTGCTCACCACCGGACTGTTTGTTTTAATCACGGCTTTCTTCCGGCCAGCCGTTCACTCGCTCACGTCACAGCGTGCGACGGTTGGGCAGGGCGCGGCCATGGGCCTGAGCAACTCCTTCGTGAGCCTCGGGCGGGTGGTGGGGCCGATCTGGGCGGGCGCAGTTTTCGACCTTGACCCGAATTATCCGTACGTCAGCGGGGCCGTGATCCTGTTCATTGTCTTCCTGCTGAGTTTGCTATGGATGGGAGCAGGCAAGATGAATATCGCTTCTGCAACCAGTAAGTGACATTGGCCGAAGGCGGCGCTGAGCAGGCCGGGTGCAAAGACTTCGCGGGCCATGCCTGAGGCCGGGGGTAGGGGTGAGATGCGCCTCGCCCCATCACGGCGCCGACGCCGCCTCATCCCTTGACGATCAGCGGCAGGCCAGCCACCATGAACAGCACCACGTCGGCCACAGGGGCCAGCCGCCGATTGGCCCACCCCAGCGCGTCCCGATAAGCGCGGCCCAGCGGATAGGGCGGCACCAATCCCAAACCGACCTCGTTCGACACGATGATCCACTCCGCCTGGCTTTCGGCGTAAGCGGTGAGCAAGCCCTCCAGCTCCACGTCCAGCGCGGCCTCGGCGACTTCGGGGGTGATGGGCTCGGGCAGGGCGACGATGACGTTGCTGGCCAGCAGGGTGAGGCAGTCCAACACGATCACGTCGGCCTGGCCGGCGCCCGCGCAAATCGCGGCGCCTGCCTGTGTCGGCGCTTCCAGCGTTCGCCAGCCCGCCGGGCGTTCGGCGCGGTGCGCGGCAATGCGCGCCTTCATCTCCTCATCACCGGCCTGCGCGGTGGCGACGTACACCACGGCGCGTCCCCGCTCGGCGGCAAGTTTTAGCGCGTGGGCGCTTTTGCCACTGCGCGCCCCGCCCAGGATCAGAGTCAGCCGCTTGCTCATGGTGTTTGCGCCGGGGAAGTGAGATGGGCCAGACTCCATTCTAGAGCGGCCGCTGAGGAGGCGAAATCGGACTCGCCAAAGACCTCCAGCGTCAAGACGCCTGTGTAGGGCGCGCGCAACAACAGGTTAATCACCGGGTTGAGTCTCTCCGCCGGCACGTGCGCCAGCGACTTGTGATCGCGCTCGGCCAATCCGTGCAGGTGGATCACGCGGGTGCGCGGCAGGGCGTCGCGCAAATAAGGCACGGGGTCGTGGCCGTCGAGCCATAAGTGGCCGATGTCCACGCACTGGCTGACTGGCACGCGCTCCAGCACGGGCTGAATGAAGTCGAGGGGATAGCCTTCCAAGTTTTCGACGGCCAACCATTCGGGGCCGCCAGCCCAGCCCGCGACGAGGTCCAGCGCCCGAGCCGATTCGGTCTGCCAGCGCTCCATCCGGGCCGGCGTTGCGCCGGCCCTGACCTCCCGGCCATCCAGATGCAGAACATACGCCCACGGCCGGAGGGCGCGGGTGCATTCGATGACTTTGTGCGCCTTGACCAGCGAGACATGTCCTTCGTCGCCGCCCGCCCCGAGGCGCAGGTCCAGCGGCAGGTGGACGGTGTAGGTCTGGCCAGACTCTTGCGCGAGGGCGGCGAGTTCGGCAACCACCTCCGGCGTCGGCAGATTGTTGGGGCCATCGTCTACCTCGAACAAGACCAATTCCACATCCTGCACTTTGTCTGCGAGAAAGCGCACGTTGGGAAGGATGTCGTCGGGAAGGATGTATGAAGTCGTTCCTAGTCGAAAAGGGTACATGGCTCCTCACAGGATCACAGGCCACCGGGCGGCGAAGGAGAGCAGCGTCGTCAATTCGGCCAATTCGAGGGTAAGACCAAAAACATCACCGGTAACGCCACCCAGGCGAGCGCGGGCAAGGCCGCCGGCAGCCAGCGCGCTCAAGTGCGCAAGGCCAGCGGCAATCACCGCTCGCCAGCCGCCGGCAATCACCAGCCCGAGCGGAATCAGCGCGGCCCAGATGAAGACCGAGCGCGAGAGGCCCAGCGCAAAGCCAGCGCCCATACCGCCGGGCCGGGCCGAAGGTTGTCGAGCGACGAGCAAGATCAGCCAGCGGCCGAGGGCCGGGGCCAGCAGGAGCGGCACGCCTTGCGCCGCAGCGTCTGGCGGCAGTGAAGCGACGGCCAAAACTTTGAGGAGAATGAACAGGATCAGGCCGATTCCGCCGAACGCGCCGAGGCGCGGGTCGCGCATGATCTCAAGGCGGCGCTCCGGCGACACGGCGGCAAACAGGCCATCGCAGCAGTCGGCCAGACCGTCGAGGTGCAGGCCGCCAGTGAGCACCGCCCACAGCGCCACGATCAGGGCGGCGCTGAGGAGTGGTGGAAAGAGTTGGCTGAGGAGCCAGTGCGCAGCGACTAACACCAGGCCGAGAGCCAGCCCCACGGCCGGAAACCATTTTCCCGCGCGGCCCAGAGCCTGCCCTGAGCTTGTCGAAGGGTCGCCCGGCTGGAGGGCGTCGGCCCGCACGGGGAGGACAGTCAGAAAACCAATGGCTAGCCGGAGGCTATGCAGGCTCGGAGGTTTGGTCGCCATGCTCTGGCGCAGAAAGCTAAAAGATCGGCTTCATGGCTTATCGCTCACGCCCGCTTCGGCGAAGGTCGCCATCTCGTTCAAAATGCGCGTGCTTGCTTCGACGAGGTGGAACGCCAGCGCCGCGCCGGTGCCTTCCCCCAGGCGCAGGTCGAGATCGAGCAGCGGGCGCAGGCCCAGATGCTCAAGAACAACACGATGCCCAATCTCCACCGATTGGTGCGCGGCGATGAGGTAGGGCTTGACCTCGGGAGCAAGCGCCACAGCGACCAGCGCAGCTGCGCCCGAGATGAATCCATCAATCACCATGGGCACCCGGTGCGCTGCCCCGCCCAGCATCACGCCCACCAGGCCGGCGATCTCCAGACCGCCGATTTTGCTCAGCACGTCGAGCGGGTCACGCGGATCGGGTTGATTGACGGCCAACGCGCGCTCGATGACGGCGGCCTTGCGCGCCAGGCCAGTGTCGTCCACACCTGTACCACGCCCAGTCACCTGCGCGACGGGATAACCGCTGAGGGTGGCTACAATGGCAGCCGAGGGAGTGGTGTTGCCGATGCCCATATCCCCGGTGGCGACGAGGTCAAGCCCCTGGGCGATTTCGGCTTCGACCACCTGCAATCCCACGGCGATAGCTTGTTCGGCCTGAGCGCGCGTCATGGCCGGGCCGAGCGCCATGTTCTG
>DATDRS010000295.1:0-2409 GCA_035291605.1 Anaerolineales bacterium
CATGATGGAGCGCAAGTGGGGGCGCATTATCACCATCGCTTCCATTTCCAGCAAGGTCGGGGCGCGCTACGTGGCCGCCTACACAGCGTCCAAGCATGGCGTGCTGGGGTTGATGCGCGCGCTCGCCGTCGAACTCAACCCGTACCACATCACCGTCAACGCCATCTGTCCCGGCTACGTGGACACGCCCATGACCGACGCCAACGTCGCCAACATGATGGCACGGACGGGCAAATCCGAAGCCGAGGTGCGGAAAATCCTGGAAGTCACCAGCCCGCAGAACCGGCTGATTACGCCGGGAGAAGTGGCGGCTGTGGCCGTCATGCTGGCTGGTGAGGGCGCGCGCGGCATCACCGCGCAGGCGATCAACGTAGATGGGGGAGCGCTCGTGTTTTGAGATGGAGCGAAGGAGGTGATGCCTGCCAGAAGACCTCCAGAAGCGAATTGCCCCAGCAACCTTCATCTACCTTGTTCTCAGTACCGGAGGAGGCAACCATGGCCATCACCACGCAGACCATGACTGACGAGCAACGCAAGTCAGTCGCACTGGAATACCTCAAAGCATTTGACAACGGCGGCGTCACATCGTCGGGCGGCACGATCCTCGATCTGTTCGCTACCGATGCCCAGGTCTATTTCCCGAAGTGGGGCCTAGCAACCGGCAGGGATCAGATTGGCAAACTGTTCGGCGATGTCGGGGGCACGCTCAAGTCCATCGTTCATCATTACTCACACTTCAACTGGATCTTCTCGAGCAGCGATCTGGTTGTCTGCGAGGGCACCAGCCACGGCGAGCATCGTGACGGACCGTGGCGCGCCGGTGTACCAGAGTGGGGGGCGGGGCGCTGGTGCGATGTCTTCGAGATTCGCGATTTCAAGATCCAGCGCTGCTTTATCTATTTGGATCCCGACTACGCCGGCAAGGATACCGCCCGTTATCCGTGGCTGAATCAATAGGCCGGGACATAGCGCGGCCTCGGGCCGCACCTAAACTTCCGGTACGCAGATGACACGGATGAACACGGATCGCTCGAACGGAACCTCAAAGAATCCGTGTCATCCGTCTGATCCGTGCAATCCGTGTACTAAAAATCTTTGCGGCCAACGTAGATGAGAAAGGCATCCGAGGTTCCCCTTTACTACAACGCCGTAGACATTCTGGAGCGCAACCTGGCCGAACGCGCGGACAAAATTGCCTTGTACAGCCCGGAACGGGCGATGACCTTCCGGCAGGTCTCCGACGAGGCGAACCAGGTCGGGAACGCTCTCAAGAAACTCGGGGTGCGCCTGGGGGACTTCGTGGGCATCTTGTCGCTCGATGTCCCGGAGTGGGTGACGTCCTTTTTCGGCGCGCTGAAAATTGGCGCGGTGGCAGTGGGCCTGAACACCCTGCTCACGCCGCCGGAGTATGCCTACATCCTGCGCGACTGCCGCGCCCGTGTCTTGATCGCGCACGAATCCCTGTTGTCGCTGGTTGAAGAAATCCGCGACGAACAGCGGTTTCTGGAGCGCGTGGTCGTCATCGGCTACCCGGCCCGCGGAGGGGACCTGGCCTATCGCGATTGGATCCATAACGAGGCGACCGGACTCGAGGCCGCGCCCACGCACCGCGACGACCTCTGTACGCTGAACTACTCCAGCGGGACGACCGGCGAGCCGAAAGGCATCCCTCACGCGCACAAGGATATGCCGCTGAGTGCACAGTTGTACGGAGTAGATGCGATCGGCCTGTGCGACGACGACCGTACCTTCGCCATTGCCAAGCTATTCTTCACGTATGGTCTGGGCAACAATCTGATGTACCCCTGGTGCGTCGGCGCGAGCGTTGTGCTCTCGCCCGCGTCAGCGCGCGTCGCCGCGAATGTGCTGGAGGCGATTGACCGCTTCAAGCCGACCATCCTGCACGGCGTGCCGACCAATTATGCGGCCATGCTGGCTGTGGAGGGCTTCACCGAGAAATACGATTTGTCGTCGCTCCGCATGTGCATCTCCGCCGGGGAAGCCTTGCCGGTGCCCATCTGGCAGGCCTGGAAGCAGCAAACCGGACTGGAAATCATCGAGGGGATCGGGACGGTTGAAAACTTTGCCCTCTTTCTGACGAACCGCCCCGGCGATAACCGGCCCGGCAGCACTGGCAAACCGGTGGAGGGTTTCGAAATCAAAATCGTGGACGACGACGGCAACCCGGTGCCGCGCGGGGAGGTCGGTAACTTGCTCGTCAAGGGCGAGACGGCGTCCCTGTCCTACCTGCACCAATATGATAAGAGCCGCCGAACCTTCCGCGGCGAATGGCTCTTTACCGGCGACAAATACTACGTGGATGCGGACGGTTATTACCACCACGTCGGGCGCGCGGACGACATGCTCAAGGTGGGCGGCATCTGGGTCTCGCCGGTGGAGGTCGAAAGC
>DATDRS010000296.1:0-25719 GCA_035291605.1 Anaerolineales bacterium
CCCTGCACGATGTGTGGGGCCGCTTCGACGCCGCGGACTCGTGGCGCGCGTTATTCGCTAACATGAACCTTTTTCGCCGCCTGGCGACTGAGGCCGCGTCGCGCCTGGATTATGCCTATCCCGCTTTGCTGGACGAGCGCGTCACGCGGTTCGTGCAGAAACTGCGCGAGGCGGATCCTATGGGTATTTCCTGATTGTGAAGCCAAGTGATGCCGGCTATACTCCGCGCGGACAGTGACTACGCTTTTCAGAGACGAGTTTCCACCCGGCCTGACGACGGCGAAAGGACGAATGGTCGTGAACGCTAAAGCATCCCTGAACACCACCCTCCAGGGCCGCCCTCTGGCCTTCGCCGAGGCCACCTGGATCCTCGTCGCCGTCCTGACGCTGGCGGCCTTCGTCGCCACCGTCCCCGATCGCTATCAGCAGTTGCTCGACGCGGACCTGACGACCAAGTACGCGCTGTGGGATCTTGGCCTGTCCGCCAGCTTCTACGCGGCGTACTTCGTCGCCGCCGAGGTCGCCAGCATGCTGGTGTACGCCCTCACCGCCACCATCATCTTCTGGCGCAAATCGGACGATTGGATGGCGGTGTTCGTCGCGCTCACCCTCCTGACATTTGGCGCGGCCGCGCCCTCGCCGATGCACCTGCTGGTGACGACGCAGCCGGCCGGCGGCTGGCTGGGGCTGCTGTTGCAGGCCGTCGGCTCGGCGTCTTTCCTCATCTTCTTCTATCTGTTTCTGGATGGGCGCTTCGTCCCCGACTGGACGCGCGGATTGGCTGTCCTCGCCGTCGCGTGGGCGCTGGCCTGGCTCTTCTTCCCATCCATCAATCCCTACGCCTGGCCGTTCCCGCTCCCGTTCCTGGTGTTCGTCGTCTGGTTCGGAACCGGCCTGTTTGCTCAAATCTACCGCTACCGGCGCATCTCCACACTGGAGCAGCGCCAGCAGACCAAGTGGGTGGTGGCAGGCCTGACTATCGCAGTCCTGGGCGACTTCGTGACGCACGTGCCGAAGTACATCTTCCCCGCCCTCGGCCAGCCCGGCCTCCCAAATGTGATTTACTTGTTCGTCCACCAGCCCTTCTTCACGGCCTCCCAGATGCTGGTGCCTGTCACCATCGCCATCTCGATGATGCGCTATCACCTGTGGAACGTGGACCTGATCCTCAAGCGCACGATGGTCTATGGCGCGCTGACGGCGATTGTCGTCGGCATCTACGCCCTCATCGTGGGGCTGCTGGGCGCGCTTTTCCAGGCCCAGGGCAACCTGCTCCTCTCCATCGTCGCCACTGGCCTGAGCGCCGTGCTGTTCCAGCCTTTGCGCCGCCGCCTGCATCGCGCCGTCAACCGGTTAATGTACGGCGAGAGCGACGATCCGGGGGAGGTGTTGGCGCGCCTCGACCGGCGGCTGGGCGCGGCGCTCGCGCCAGAGGCCGTGCTGCCGACGATTGTGGAGACGGTGGCCCAGGCGCTGAAAGTACCCTATGCGGCGATGGCGTTGAAGGAGGGGGATCAGTTCAGAATCGTAGCGGCCTCACCCCCGGGCTCGCCCGAGGGCGGGCCTTCTGGCCCTCACACCGCCGTGGGCGGCGGCGGGGAAGAGGCTGGCGCCGGCGGGGGTGAAGTTTTTCCTCTCGTCTACCAGTCCGACACCATCGGCCAACTGATTGTCGCCCCGCGCGCGCCCGGCGAGACGTTCACCTCGGCAGACCGTCGCCTGCTGGAGGAGATCGCCCATCACGCCGGAGCCGCGGCTCAAGCGGTGCGCCTCACCGCCGACCTGCAGCGCTCGCGCGAACGGCTGGTGACTGCGCGGGAAGAGGAGCGCCGCCGCCTGCGCCGTGACCTGCACGACGGCCTCGGCCCGGTCCTGGCCAGCCAGGCCCTCAAGCTGGATGCCGTGCTCGACCTGCTGGATAGCAACCCGGAGGCTGCCCGCGCTTTGCTGAAAGAGATCAAAGCCCAGGCTCAAGCGACGGTGGCCGACATTCGCCACCTGGTCTATGGGTTGCGCCCGCCGGCACTCGACGAGTTGGGCCTCGTGTCCGCGCTCCGGGAACAAGCGATGCGCCAGGTCGGCGCGACCGGGGGATTGCGCTTCAGAATGGATGCGCCACTGGAGGGCCTTCCCCCCTTGTCGGCTGCCCTGGAGGTCGCCGCGTACTGGATCGCGCAGGAAGCGATTACGAACGTCATCCGTCACGCTCGCGCGCACGAGTGTCTCGTTCGTCTGTCGGTGATCAAGAATGGGAGCAGAGACAAGCAGGAGGCGACCGGCCACCCTCTCGGATTGCCTCGTCTGGAGCTGGAGATCGTGGACGATGGCATTGGCGCGCCGCGCGACATCCGCGCCGGCGTAGGGCTGACCTCCATGCGCGAGCGGGCGGAAGAGCTGGGCGGCGCATGTCTGATCGAAGCCAGGCCGACCGGCGGGATGCGGGTGCTGGCGCGGCTGCCGCTGCCGCCCGAAGTTACGAGCGAGAAGCGAGGTTCCTCGGAGAAACCTGGTTTCTGAATACAACCGCCATGGAACAATTTCGCATCCTGATCGCCGACGATCACACGCTCTTTCGGGAGGGCGTGCGCGCCCTGCTGGGCGCGGTCCCCGATTTGCAGGTAGTGGGCGAGGCTGCCACGGGCGAGGAAGCCATCGCGCAGGCCGCGGCGCTCGTGCCCGATGTGATCCTGATGGACATTCAGATGCCGGGCGTCAACGGGATCGAGGCGACGCGCCGCATCCTGCGCGCCAACCCGCACATCGGGATCGTCGTCGTCACCATGCTGGAGGACGACGACTCGGTCTTCGCCGCGATGCGCGCTGGGGCGCGGAGTTACATCCTGAAAGGCGCCGACAAGGTCGAGATGCTCAAGGCCATCCGCGCGGTGGCGAGCGGCGAGGCGCTCTTCGGCCCCGCCATCGCCAGCCGATTAATGAACTTCTTCCAGGGCCTCAGCGCGGCGGCAGACCAGGCCGCACTGACTCAGGCTTTTCCGGAACTGACCGACCGGGAACACGAAGTACTCGATTTGATCGCGCAGGGGCACAATAACAAAGAAATCGCCGAGCAGCTGGCCCTCAGCCCAAAGACCGTCAGCAATCACGTCTCCAATATCTTCAATAAGCTGCAAGTGGCCGACCGGGCGCAGGCGATCATCGTGGCCCGGCAGGCGGGCTTGGGGCGGAGTGAATTGTAGGTCGCGCTTGCAGCGCGACGCGCCCATGTTTCTCCGACGGTGGTGGCGGGCTACAAGCCCGCCTTACGTTCGCTACGTTCGCCCTCGCGCGCCAGCGCGAAACAGGCGAAGGCGCCCATCGTGAAAAAGGCGACGACGGCTAGCGCGCCTTCCTCCTGCACGCTGTAGCCGATGACAAACGAGAGCGCCAGCGCGCCGTACGCGATTAACGGGAGCGCGGCGAACAGGCGCGAACTCTCCCCCCACGGCCGCGGCGGCCAGTCCCGCGTCACCGCCCGGTAAACCAGCAGGACGATAAACGAGGTCGCCATCCACCCGGCAAAGTTGCGCACTGGCACGCCAAAAAACTCGCCGGGCTGCTCCCACACCCACAGGCCGGTGCGGGCCATCTGTGGGTCGGCCACCACATCCCACGCGGTCGCCACGATCGCGCCGACAAAGCAATTCAGCATAGCCCGGCCAAAGCTAGCCGTCCGGTCGCTGCCGTCGGCCAATCGCCCGGCGAGGGCAAAGGCCAGATAGATGACCATGAACCACGAGAGCGGGATGAGCACAGGAACACGGAAGAGCATGGGGCCGAGCCGCGGGCTGTAGTGGTAGCCGCCATAGACCCAGCCGGTCGCCACTCCCACGGCCTCAAAGGCCAGGCCGGCGACGAAAGCGACACCAAAGAAGACGAGCGCATGCCGCCAGCCGAGAGTCCACAGCGCGTGCCCGAGCGCAAAGGCCCACACGAACAGAGTAGAAATCGGGCCGAGCAGGCGGGGGATGGGCCAGCCGAGGAGAGGCTTGAGCGCGAAGAAAAAGATGGAAGCACCGTAGATCCCAAGAAGGCCGTAGACCCCGACTTGCCATAGAGTTTTCAGCAAGCCTGTCTTTGTCTTATGCATGTCATCCAGTTCCTGCCAGAGAACCCGGAACAGAGACCCGTTGTCTCGGAGACAACGGGTCTCTGTTCTACGCACGCTAACTGTAGAGACGTTCCGGTGGAACGTCTCTAACAGTGGTTCTGTCCATCGTGTACACGAGCGGGCCGTTATGGCTCGCGGACCAATTGACGCACCCGATCAGTCAGCGTTTGTGGATCCGTCCGTAACCCAAAGGCGGCCCTGAGTTGCCCGCGCCGGTCAATCAACAGGAAGGTCTCGGTGTGCGCCACGCCGTCCTGCGTCTTTTCGACATAGACGGCGTAAGCCGACGTGACTGACCTGACCTCGTCCGGGTCGCCAGTCAGGAAGTCCCAGCCGGAAAAATCTGCCCCCCACTTTTCGCCAAAGGCCTTGAGCACCGGCGGGGTATCCGTTTCGGGGTCAACCGAGATCGAGACCAGGGCCACATTCTTCCCAAAGTCGGGGCCAAGCCCCTCCTGCACGGCCCTGAAGGCCGCGGTGAGCAGCGGGCAGGTCGTCGTGCAGGAAGTATAGATGAAATCCATCAAGATGACCTTCCCGTGATAGTTGTGCAGACTCACGCGCTGGCCTGCCTGATTCGTCAGGGTGAAGTGCGGGGCCGGCGTCGGCTCAAGCTCTATGTTCGTCGCACTGCTCACCGACACGGCGCCGTGAGCATGGCCTCCATGCTCCGCGTTGGCTGCGAAAGTCGGGAGCAGCGGCGTCCCGCGCAAAACGGTCAGGACGCCAAGGGCAATCACCAACACCCCGGCGGCGCGGAGGAGCGTTGGACGCAGGCGCGAAGCACGCCACATGGCTAACGCCGTCCCCCCCAGCCCGATGGCGACGAGCATCGGGACCGTGCCCAGGCCAAAGGCGAGCATGGTCAGCATCGCCGCGAGGGGCGAGCCGGTTCCCGCCGCCGCGAGGGCAAAGGCATAGACCAGCCCGCACGGCAGAAAGCCGTTGAACAGACCGAGGAAAAACGCGCCCTGTAGGGGCGAGGCCCGTCCCCGCCCTAGCTGCGCCCCCGCCGCCTGCGCCCGAAAAGCCTGAAAGAATGGGCCGAGAAACGGCCCCAACCACAGGCCGGAAGACAGGCGGCCGACGAGGCTCTGCCCCGGCACGAGGCCGAGCGTTTGCAGGCCGACGACGACAATCAGCACGCCGGCCAGCGCCGAAAACGCGATTTGCGCAACGCGGATAGCCGGGTTGTCTAACATCGCCGCCCCGGCTAAACCAGCCGCCAGCCCAATAAAGACGTAAGTGAAGAGCTTTCCGGCATGATAGACGGTCATCCGCGCCAACGATGATCCGGCCTGGCCCGGCCGCGCCAGGCTCAGCGTGAAACCGCCGCACATGGCCGCGCAATGCACGGAGCCCATGAGGCTGGCGGTAAAGATGAGCAGGAGTTCAGAGGCGGTCATGCGTGACTCTTTCGTATTGCGTCGTGCGTATTCCGTACGGATTACTTCGAGTCAAACGTGTTCGTCACCCGGTCAAACGTGAGCGCATGAATCTGACCCGGCTCGAAGTGGATGGTCCGCTCGATGACGGTTTGCAGGTCGCCGCCGGAGTCGTCAGCGCTCAAACGGACGGTGTGCGCGCCCGGCGCCAGGAAGAATTTTTCGTAGGCGAACGACGAACCTTCCTGGCGCAAGCCCAGCGCCGAATAGGTCTGATCGAGGACAACCTGACCATCCACTTCCAGCTGCAGGCGCGTCGGATAGCGCCCCCCCGCGTGCTGCGCCTCGAGATACTTCTGCTGCTCTTCTGACGACAATTGTCCTAGCTCGATGCCGGACAGCACCTGCGCCTGTGCGCGCAATTGACCCTCGTTGCGCATCCCGAGTTGAAGCAAGCTCTCGTTCGGCTTGAATGGCTGATAAGGAATATCCGTGAACACCACCTGCACGGCGAGTACCAGCGCCAGCAAGGCGCTCGCCCGGAGATAATGAACCGGCTTGACATCCCTGAACGGGTTGGAGACCTCCGCCTTCGTCGCCTCCCGCAGCCGGGCTGGCTCAGGCGCGGGTTTGAGCGCCTGCGCGAACTCATTGGGCGGCAGGAACAGGGTGCGGACGGGCGCGCCCACGTAGCCGCGCTTCAGCTTGGGCTGCCTCGCGCGTTTCAAGCGCGCCTCAATCCACAGGTTGCCCTCCCGCTGCGCGCAATCGCTCGCCGGGCAGCCGACCACCGCTACCTCCGCCGCGCCGGCCTCAAGCGCCTGGCCCACCACGTTCGGGTGCAGCACGCCGACGCAGGGCATGACAATCGTGATGGGTGATGGACCTCGGGCGGCGAGAGGCGCGCCGCCCGTCCTGCGCCGCTGTTCCGCGCCGTACGCGCCGTGCCGCTCGCAAGTGAAGATCACCTTGACCGGGCCGCCCGCCGCCTTGTTCGCCGCACGGATGCGCGCCACGACGGATTGATAGTAAGCCGCCGCCGCCAGGTCGGTGAGGCTCACGGCCATGCCATCGCACGAGCCGACGCAGATGCCGCACGAGACGCACAGGTCAGGGTTTTCAATCGCGATCAGCTTGTGAGGCTTGCCGTCGGTGCGCGGCAGCATCACGATGGCGTTGTACGGGCAATCCTCGGCGCACTTGGTGCAGCCGGTGCAGATGTCCTTGTCAATTACCACCCGGCCCGGCTGCTGCCGGCGCGATCCGCGCAGAAGCCAGGGCACAGCCGTCACCAGCGCGAAGATGGCTGTCGTCGCACTCCAAAAGTAAACGGGGTTCACCCGCAGCGTGAGGGGCAGATAGAACAGGAAGAACGGGTCGAAGGTCAAATGTCCGGGCAGGCGGCCCAGGTCGGCTTCCAGCGCGCTCCGCGCAGGCCACAGGAGCGCACCCACCACGAGGACCAGGCCGGAGGCGATCATGAAAAAGCGCGGAGGCAGGAACTTGGCCCGGCTCAGCCGGAGGATGTGGAACCAGTAGAACAGGCCGATCACCGTGAACAACGCGATGTGCGCGAAGAGCAGCAGGAGGAAGAACGACCAGGCCTGCTGCGTCGCTTCATTCGTCAGGAAGGTGAGCGTGAACGGAATGCCGACGGAGGGGAAGGTGTTGATGGCGCGGATGACCGTGTCGAGGATGAGCTGTGCGCGCTCGTCCCACACCAGCCAGTAGCCGGTGAGACCCTCGAACCACAACGCGCCGAGCATGAGCATGCCGGTCAGCCACGCCAGCCAGCGCGCGTTGCGGAAGCGGTCCTGAAACAACGTGCGCAGCGCGTGAAAAACCGTGGCGATGACCGCCGCGCCCGAGGCGTAGCGGTGCACGCCCCGCATCATGCGCCCGATCCACAACCCATGCTGGTCAATCGCGCCGACCGCCTCGTAGGCGACGCCCGTGCCGAGGCCAGGGGCGATGTAGAAGATGGTCAGGTACAGTCCCGTGACGGCAACGGCCAGGGTGAAGAAAACGGCGAGGGTTCCGGTGTGATAGAAGGGATTGAGCTCTTGCGCGCCGATGAGCCGGTTGACCAGGCTCTCGAAGGCGAGCGCGATTCTCTCCATCCAGACGAGCCCTGCGCGGCCGCTGATCGGGGGCCGCGCAGCCCAGGGCCAGTGCGCCGCGCCGCCCTGGGGCGGCGCCGGCTGTTCAGCGCCGGAGCTTACCGCCTGCCACTCAGCTTCGTGTTCTTCTTCTTCCTCCTCCACGACAGGCGCGGGGATGCAGTCTTTCTCCGGTTCAACCAACTGCGCCAAATTCTTCCACGAAGGTCTTCTCATTTGTCACCATCTCCGGCAGCGGGCGGTGAGCCAGGCGCAGCGAGTTGGCGACGACGAACAAATTGCTGACGACCATCGCCAGCGCCGATACGATGGGATGCAACACCCCCACCAGGGCCAGCCCGACGCCGAGCACATTATAAACGAACGCCCACCACAGGTTTTGTCGAATAGTACGATAAGTTTTCTGCGCGAGCTCGACAGTCCAGGCCACCTGGCGCAGGTCAGAACCCACGAGACTCACGTCGGCGGCCTCGCGGGTGACGTCCACCCCGCACCCGAGCGCAATGCCCACGTCGGCGTGCGCCAGCGCAGGCGCGTCATTCAACCCGTCGCCGACCATCGCCACGGCGCCGTCCTGCCCCTGCGCCTCGTTTAGCAACCGCACCTTGTCTTCCGGCAACAGCCAAGCGTGGACGGCGATGCCGAGGCGGCGTGAAAGCCCATCTCCCGCCGCGCGGTCGTCGCCGGTCAACGCCTCCACGGTCAACCCGCTGGCGCGGAGTTGTCCAATCGCCTCCTGCGCCTCCGGGCGGATCTCCTCGGCAAACCCCAGAAGCCCGCGCACCGCGCCATCCCAACCAAGGCAAGTGACCGTACGGCCCTTGGCCTCCAACTGTGTTTTCGCGGAAACAAGGTCTTCGTGTATTGGCCAGCGGAGGCGCTCCATGAAGCGCGGACTGCCAACGGCGACGTCGAGTGACGCCCGCTCGCTGCGCTTGGAGCGCGTCGCCAAATGACGCGTGACGAGTGACGAGTGATGTCCGCTCGCTGCGCTCGGGGCGCGTCGCGAAATGACGCGTGACGAGTCGCCGTCCATTGTTCCTCGCACGCCGAGGCCGGGGAATGCGTGAAAATCGTGGACGGAATGGATGGCGATGGCGTGTTCGCGGGCATGGGCCACAACGGCTTTGCCCAATAGGTGCTCCGAAGCCGCTTCCAGCGAGGCCGCGCGGCTCACAAGTTCTCGGATCTCCGCCTCCGTCCCAGTGATTCCCACCACTTCAGCCAGCCTGAGAGTCCCCTTCGTCAACGTCCCGGTCTTGTCAAAGAAGACGGTCTTGACGCCCGCCAGTTTCTCCAGCGCCTCGGCGCTGCGGATGAGCACCCCACCCTCGGCGGCGCGCCCCATCCCGGCCCAGATCGCCAGCGGGGTGGCGACGCCGAGCGCGCACGGACAGGCGATGAGCAGGACGGCCAGCGCGACCATCAATCCCTGCCCCACGCCGTCGCGCCAGCCCCAGTAAGCGAAGGCCAGCGCACTAAGCAGGACCACGAGGGGGACGAACACCGCCGAGACACGGTCCGCCAGACGCTGAATCGGGGCGCGGCGGACCAGCGCGTCGCGCAGCAATTGGACGAGGCGCGCCATCACGCGCTGCTCGCCCACGCCGGCCGCCCGGATGACGAGCCGACCGTCGAGGTTGACTGTGCCGGAAAAGACTTTCGCGCCCGGCTCCTTGAAGGCCGGCTCAGCCTCGCCTGTGATGGAGGCTTCATTCACACTACCCGCGCCCTCAACAACCTCGCCGTCCACCGGGATGACACCACCAGGCCGCACGAGGACTTCCTCCCCCAGCGTGACGGTCATCGCGGGGACTTCCACTTCTGCGCCATCCCGCCGCACCCAGGCGGTATCCGGCGTCCGGGCCAGCAGGGCTTGCAAGGCCTCGGAGCCGCGGGCGCGGGCGCGCAGTTCCAGATAATGCCCGGCGGTCACGAAGACGAGAATGGTGGTGGCCGTGTCAAAGTACACCTGGCCGCCCGTGGCGATGCCATACAGCGAAGCCAGGTAGCCCGAGAGGCTTCCCAACGCAATCAAGGCATCGGTGCTGATGCGCCGCTGGCGCAAGCCCTGCCAGGAACTGCTCAAAATGGGCGGGATGAGCGCCAGCATCGCCAGCGTGGAGCCGATGAGCATGTTGAGCTTGAACAGCAGGACGATGCCCGGCGGGAGGCCGGGAGCGCCCCCAAAGAGCGCCGCTCGCGCCCAATCGGAGTACAGGAAAGCGCTCATCATCATCGTGTCCATGCTGAACACGAGGCCGAGCGCGAGGCGGGTCAGCACCTTCCAGGCCTCCTCGCCTGGGTCGGTTTGCCCGAGATCAATGCAGCAAGAGGTGAATTGCCACTCCGGGGCGGCGAGGGGTGTGGAGCAGGCGGCAGGGAGCGTTGGTTGCATGGCGCAAGAGGAACAAGGGGGCAGGGGGTGCGGGGGCGCAGGGGTGAATTATCCGCGCACCCCTGCCCCTCATCTCCCGTGCTCCCTGGCTATGCCATTCATTAAAAGATTGGCGCTCAATCTCCCGCCGCGCCAACAAAGACCGGCTTGGCGACCGGGCGGGGTTTCTCCACCTTGCGCAGCAGCGACCAGAGCAGGATGGCGACGAAGAGCGCGCCGCCCAGCGCCGCAATGCCCGCGCCAATGCCCATGACGACCATGGGCTTGAGCCAGGCCACGCCGGTCACCGCCGCGTCGTACGTCTTACGCGGCGCGCCGAGATCGCCCGCGCCAAGCAACCCAGCGACGAGCAGCATGATGCCGCCCGCGAACAGGTAGGGCTGAACCACCGCCACCCTGCGCCAGACCACCTGGCGCTTCACGCTCGAGAGCAAATGATAGGCGAGGCCCATGAACGCCAGCGTCACGCCGCCGACGACCACGCTGTGGTAGTGGGCAGGGGTGCGGAGCGTGCCGTGCCGCACTGCCGGATGGATGTAGAGGCCGAAGGCGAACAACGCCGCCGAGAATGCGAAGGCCATCACGCGCGGCTCGTTCCACGGCATACGCCTGAGCCAGGGTGCAGCGCGTGTCGCCCCCGCGGCGCGCCACACCCAGATGAGAATCATCGGGCCGAGGAACATGATCGGCAGGCTGAGGCCGACGTCGAGCAGGATGCTCCACGCCCGGTGTTGAGTCACAGTGATTGGGTCATAGAAAAAGTAAGGCAGCGGCGTCACCAGCGGGAAGGCGGCGAAGAGCATGAACAGCCCTTTGGCCAATTTCTGATTGACCTTCGGCTCGCCGAGAAAAACGCCGATGAGCGTGTACCACACGACGACCATCGTGGCCGAATTGACGTACTGGAACGAGTGCCCCATGCCCCAGAACATCGCCTGATAGTAGTCGTAGATCGGCCGGCCGTTCGCGCCGAGGCCCAGGCGCAGGGCCGCCACGCTCAGCGCCGTCAGGCCGGTGAGCATGGCCACCGCGGCGCACGCCATGCCATAAGCCGTCAGCGGCAGGGGGCCAGCCGCGCGGTCACGCCTGAGGACCGCGGCAAGGTAATTCGCCGCCGTGACGCCTATCCCGGCCACAAACGTGACGAAGCCGACGAAGAACAGCGGCGTATCTAGCAGGGGCACGTAGTCGTTCATCACATCCTGGCCCTGGAACCGCGCCAGGGGGATGGAGATGAGGACGACCCCGGCCAGCGCGATGATCAACCCGCTCCAGCCCACGCGGCGGTTCAGCGGCAGCCCGGCCCGCCCGGCGGCGTACGTCCAGACGGTCGAGATGAAAGCCAGCAGCCAGATCGTCAGCGCGAAAGTCACGTGCCCGACGAGCATGACGTGGAAGGCGCGCGCCGAGGGCAGCAGGCGCACCCCAGGCGTGCGCGTCATCGCCACGGCGAAGGCCAGCGTGCCGGCGATGGCCGCCGCGCTGATCGCGTACAGCAGCCAGCTATAGAGGAGTTTGCGGTGGGCGGAAGTGAGTTCGAGGGATGATTTCATGGTTTCACTCTGGACGTGGTGCGTATTGCTTATTCCGGTGAGTCTCGTCTACGCCTACGCAACGCGCACCACGCCACACGCTACCGAAGCCCCCACGCCTGCGCAAGTGTGATCCAACTGCCAAACCAAAGGAAACCGATCCAGATGAGCAGGAGGAACACCAGCACCGTCGTGCCGGGCGCTTCAGGGCCGCTATGTTTCTTTTCCATCGGTTCTTTTCTCCTTCATATGACAGGTGAGGGGCGGCGCGTGATGGGAGGTGCGTCACGCGCCGTCCGTCATTCTGCTTACGCTTCCAACGGATTCAGCGCCCGCGCCTCACGCTTAGGCATGAAGAGCGAGCCGACGCATACAACCACGTACATGATCCCGCCCGTCACGGCGATGAGCGCACCAATTCCCGCAAAGACGAGCATCAGATTCATCAGGGGCTGAACGTCCACCGGGATAGTCACGCCGGAGAATGTCACATCCCAATGGCGGCGCGGCGCGCCCAGATACCCGGCCCAAGTCATCGCGATGGTCATGATGATCAAGCCAATGCCGTACACCCAGGGCTGCCAGCGCACCAGGAATTTTCCGAACAGCGGGCGGCGAAAGACCAGCGGGATGACGTAGTAGGTGAAGCCCATGAAGGCCAGCGTCGTCCCGCCGACGACCGTGGCGTGGAAGTGGCCGGTGATGCGCCAGGTGTTGTGGGCGAGCATGTTGAGCTGGCCCGCGCCCAGCACCACGCCCGTCGGGCCGCCGATGAAGCCGAAGATGAACAGCGAGAACATCAGCGCCGCGAAGCCCGGCTCTTTCCACGGCGCGTTCAGCAGCCAGCCGAACAGGCCCTTGTTGTAGCCCTTTTGCCGCAGGGCAACCTCAACCGCCGCCGGGATGGAGAAGGCGTGGATCAGGCTGCCCAGCACTGCCAGATACATGGCATAGCTGGTGTTGAAGAACTTGGCCGCTGAGCCCAGCCCCGGATCCACCAACAGGTGGTGCATGGAGCCGAGGTTGATGAACAGGATGTACAGGAAGAAGGCGAAGCGCGAGAGTTTCTCGTTGACCGGTTTCGCGCCGACGGTGAGCGTCGCCAGCGAGTACCAGATGGCGATCATGGCCGAGAGGTTGACCTGCTGCGCCGAATGGCCGAAGCCCCAGAAAGTCACGCGGTACGCGCCGGGGTCCACCTCGCCGATGCCCAACGACCACAGAAAAGTGGGGATAAGCGCGACCGCGCCGCTGAACAGCGTGAACAGCGCAATGATACAGGCGGTGAGCAGGCCAAAGACCGCCAGCGGGATCGAACCTTCGTAACGCTGCTCGACTTTGGCCATCACCAGCGTAGCGAGGAAGAGGCAGCAGGCCAGGATCGCGCCGACGGCGAACAGGATGTAACCCAAGTAGAACGACCAGTGGGCCTTCATCGGCGGATAGGCGCTGAACATCACATCGGCCCGGCCCCAGAGGATGACGGCGTTGACCATGACCGCGCCGACGAGCATGAGCACATACGCCACCCACGCCAGCCGCGCGCCGACCAGCCGCGCGTTCAACAGCACACACGCGCCGAAGTACAACCCGCCGACTTCAAAGAACACCATCCAGAACACGAGCATGTTCATGCCGTGCGCGGTGAGCAGGCGGTAGAACCAGTTTGCGGACAACAGGTGGATGTCGGGCCAGCGCGTCAGGCCGATGAGCAGAGCGTAGGTGCCGCCCAGCGTCAGCGCGACGATCGCCGTGACCGCGTTCCAGATGATCAGCCGTTCGGCCGCGAGGTCCACCTTAAACGTGGTGACCGGGCACACGCGGAACATGGACTGGGTGCCGGAAAACATGTTGGGAGCTGTGATAGCCGCCATGGGTTAATCTCCTTTGGGCAGGTTGGGCAAGCCCGGGTGCTTGTCCAACTACCTCACGATGATTTTGCCGGTCATCAGGTGGTGGCCGAACTGGCAGAACTCGTTGCACCACACGCTATACTCGCCGGCCTGCGTCGGCGTGATCTGCATGATATAGTCGTAGCCGGGGAAGATCTGCAGATTCAGATTGATGGGCTGAATGGACAGGCCGTGCTGAACGTCAATCGAGGAGACGTGCAGCTTGTAGGTCTGGCCCGCTTCCAGCTCGAGGATCGGCGTCCATTGCCACTGGCGCCCGACGAGGTAAACGTCGCTGCCGGGCTGCGGGTGGACGATCGGGATGCCGTTCTGCTCGCCAACCTGGTTGGCCTCCACGAAGGCGTCGGCTAGCGTCTTGTACTGGGCGGTCGTCAGCCGCACAGCGCGGGTCGGGAGGTTTTGGGCGCCGAGGAAATACCAGCCGATCAGCATGAAGAACATGAAGAAGCACCACACGGCCGCGATGGTCACCCACAGGCGTTCCTCGCGTCCGAGCGGCTTCCACCAGACTCGTTCAGGGGTATATATTGCCATCGGATTTTCCTTTCGGGACTACGGATGAAACACGGGGATGACCGATGTGTGCCACAGCCCCCAGATGAGATAGAAGGCCGTGGGAACGACCAGCCCCAGCATCAGGAGCAGAAACACGTCATCGAAAATGACCTGCCCGATGGGGATCTTCTCCTTCGGCGGCGCGGAGCTTTCCTGGGTAGGTTTGGGTTGATCTGCCATGCGCTTTCTCCTTCTAATGAGTGTAAGGCTTCAAAAATGCGGAAGCGTGAGGCTGCCCCCACCCTCCTGCACACGATTACCGGACTGCCACATCCACGATCATGCCCAGGAATAAGAACAGCAGGTAATAACTGGAGAGTTTGTAATTCCGCCAGGCTGCCGGGATTTCCGGCCGGCGCAGCAGACGCCAGGACGAGGCGACAAACGCGCCGCCCAACAGCAGCGCGACGGCGAGATAGACCGGGCCGAGGTCGCGCGTCAACGCTGGCACAAGCGAAACGGCGAGGGTGAGCACCGCGCCGGTGAGGATCGCCCGCGCGGTCTTCCGCTTACCCGCTACCACCGGCAGCATGGGGAGGCCTGCCCGCCGGTATTCGCTCTCCTTGCAAATCGCCAGGCTCCAGAAGTGCGGCGGCGTCCACAAGAAAATGATGCCAGCCAACGCCCACGCGCCCAACCCGATGGGGGCCACCGCCCCCCACGCCGCCAGCAGCGGCGCGCTCCCTGTCCATCCGCCGATGACGATGTTCCACGGGGTGCGGCGCTTGAGCCACAGGGTGTAGACCGGCACGTAGGTGACCGCCGCGATGCCAATGTGCAAGGTGACGATGCGCCCCAAGCTCCAGCTTAGCGCCAGCCCGCCGGCGATGAGCGCCGCGCCGATGACCAGCACCCACGCGGGCGAGAGCTTGCCCGCCGGGAGGGGCCGGCGGCGCGTGCGCCCCATCACTGCATCAATATCGCGATCAAAATATTGATTGAAGACCGAGGCCCCGGCGGCGGTGAGCATCCCAGCCACAAACAGCAGCCCGAGCGGGCCGCGGTGTTCCACGCGCTGCCCAGCCACGAGCGCGGCGACCATCGCCGTGAAAGTCACCAGGCCGATCACGGGCAGTTTGATCAGCGCCGCAATCGTGGCGAACCACTCCCACCCCTGCTTCATCGCGTGGGAGGTCGCTGTTCCAACCGAGCGGATGGCAAACGGAGCACCTTGGTTTTGCACGGGTTGTCTCCTTGATTTTTCAGCGGCGGTGCCGGTCGTAGTGGCTGGTCCGGCCTGACCGGAGAAATCTGCTGGGTTAGCGGCATTGTATTTCACTTCACAGCCGAGAGTATATGATTTGCGTCATATTTCTCGACATTCATGGTCCCTTCCCAAAAGAAAAGCCCGCCTTCTGGAGAAGACGGGCCTTTTTCATCAGGTATCCGAGGCAGCCAGTTGCGAAGTCAGGTTGTAAGTATGATGCTCATCATAGTCGGAGACAAGCCACTTCGTCTAAACTGCATCCGAGTTTCCACTTCCCGATGCCTGGGAGTCTGCTGGACAGAATGTCGCACACGAACGCCCCTGCTGCGTGGGTAGGCCGCCTCCAACTCTGGTTGCGGGATTGGGGCATCCGGCTGGGGCTGCTCAAAACCCCGCCCCCCTCTCCGCCGCCCGGCGCGCCCTACCCCGATTACGTCCCCTGCCCCCACTGCGGCGAGCCGGAAGTGGAAGTGTGGTGCTACGAGAAGACGGTCCGGTGTCACAACTGCGGCAAGACGTTCGAGCACGCCGTGCCGCCGGACTGCCTGGGTGGCGATCAGTCATCACAGAAATAGCGCCAACTGCCCTCTGTATCGCAGACTGGCCCCCCAGACGTCAAGCCCTGTTCCACCGGTATAGCCGTTCCCTCGGTGCACGGTCCAACTCGTCGCCCCGGCCCAGAGCCAAACCCCTAACTTGACGGTATAATCCCCTTAACGAAATTTGTACCCTCATCGTTTGGAGGTGACTATGGGCCACACCGTCCGTGATTGGATGAGCACGCCTGTGATCTTTATTGACCCGGAGTCCAGTGTCGCGCACGCCATGACGCTCATGCGCCGCCGAAATATTCACAGCCTCGTGGTGGCGCTCGATCAAGGCTACGGTATTATCACCACGACCGATATTCGCGACAAGATCGTAGGGGCCGAGCGCAACCCGGCGGAAACTAAAGTCCGAGAAATCATGACGACCCCGGTCGCCACCGCTCGCCCTGCATGGTCACTCAAAGACTGTTCGCTGAAAATGCAGTCTTTGAACATTCATCATCTGCCGGTCGCCGACGAGAGCGGCGGCCTGATCGGCTTGATTTCCGCCACCGACATTTTCACGGCCGTGGAGGAAATAGGCTGGGAGGGCGACGAGTAACCTCGCCCAATTCAACGCAACCGGTGTGCCTGAACGAAGGGGGAATGCGGAAACGGCGAGCGCCGCCGCTCACTGCCACACGCTTGCGCCGTATTTGCGGAAGCCGTCTTTGTCCGTGATGACGACATAGCCGCCGCGCAGGGTTTTAACCAGCCCCTCGCTCCTGAATTTGGACATCACGCGGATAGCAGTCTCGATGGTCGTGTCTGACAGCTCGGCGATGTCCTGACGGGACAGCCGGGCGTTGATTACCATCCCCTCCGGCGTTTCTTCTCCAAATTTGCTGGCCAGCTTGAGCAGGATGTGCGCGATGCGCCGCTCGGCGCGTTCGCTGGCCATGGCGCGCATGCGGATCACGCCCAGCAACCGCTCCCCCAGCACTTCGATGACGCGCACGGCCACCGCCGGATAATTCCGCAGGAGGCGCTTGTACTCCTCCACTGGCAAACTGAGCGCCGTCACATTGGAGAGCGCCTGCGCCGTCGCCGGCTGCTGGGCCATCAGCATCGTCGCGCCGCCGAAGAGCTCGCCGGGCGAGATCACCTCCAGGACGATTTCCTTCCCCTCCTCGCCGTACTTGACGATTTTCACCTGGCCGTCTTTGGCCACCCAAAAGCGGGTCGCCGGGTCGCCCTCGAAAAAAATAAACTCGTCGCGCTCAAACCGGCTCTCGTTGAACCACGGCGCAACGGCCGACAGCTCCGCCTGGGTCAGTCCATTGAACAGCGGGAGGCGGGCCAGGAGCTCGGGCGTGGAAATCATACGGGCAGTCTAACCGCAAGCAGCCTTCATCGCAAGTCTAAAGAAAAGTTACCGCAAAGTTACCGAAAAGGTGAACAAACCGTAACCTGAGCGGAAACTGGCGGTGAACTTGACCCCCTATGATGACCACAAATCAAGCCTCTGGGAGCCTAAAATGACTGACGACACCCGCTTCCAAACCCGCTGCAAAGTTGCCCGCCTTGGCATCTTCCTGTTCCTGATCGGCTTCGGGCTGCGCATTTTCGGCGCCGCGCTGGACGAGGAAACACCGACCGCCGCGGCCGCCGGCATCGCCCCGCCCCCTCCCGCCCGCGCCGGACCGAAAATCTTCGTCCGCTTCGAGTGGCTCAGCCGCTGCGGCGCGGCGGAAACGCTGGCGCAGTTGGGCCTGTACACCGCGAGCGACGCGCCCTGCCAGCCGAGCCAGGCCGTCTCCCTGACGTGGCTGCAAAGCCAACTGGCTGTCAATGGTCTCCTGACCACCGGCGAATACATCGAACCCGCGCCCGATGCGCCGAACCTCCCGTGCAGCCTGCGCGTGCTGACCACGACGATGAACCAACCGGCGGGTTGGATTTGCTCCGACGCCAACGGCCTGTACCGCGCCGACGGGGATGGGGTGGGTGCGGCGCGCAGAGTGCAGTTGCTGGTTGGCAGTCGTCAGTAATCAGTGATCAGTCACTCTGCATTCTTCAAGGAGACCCCCATGCTCAAGAGAACTCTGCCCATCCTCGTTTGCCTCTCGATGTTCTTCACCGCCCTGCCTGCCCAGGCCGATACCGGCCCCATCCAACGCCTGGGCACGGGCATCCCTATTTCCATCGCCGTCGCGCCCGACGGTAAAACCCTCGCCGTCGGCTCCAGCATTGGCGTATGGTTCTTAGACGCCGTCACCCTCCTACCCCTCCATTTTTGGGATACGGGCGTGTGGGTGAATTCAGTTGAATACAGCGTGGAGGGGCGCTACTTGAAAGTGAATGAGATGGTGTACGACGCTGCTGACGGAAGTCCGGCCAACGACGTCACCACACTCTGGCTCGAACCTGCTTGCGCTCAAGAGCGCAATCTGTGCGTCGAGGCTATGGGGGGTCATTTCAACATCGTCAACACGGACACCGGCCTGGTGATAACGCAAATCCCCGACCAGTGGGATGCCAACTCCATCGAGGCCGCCTTCTCGCCGGATGGCGCGACCATCTACGGCGTCGTCAGCGGCGTCATCAAAGCATGGGATGTTCACGGCCAGCTCCAAACCCAACTGGCAGACTTCTTCACCGGGCCGCTGCGCAAGGTGGCCTGGTCGCCCAACGGCGCAGAAGTCCTCTCCCACAACACCTGGCGCCCCACCTGCCGCCTCTATTGCTATTACTACTACGCGCCGTCGCGAGATGGCGTCCCCGTGCACGCGACACGCTCGATCTGGAACGTCGCCACCGCCCAAATCGTGCGCTCCGACGAGTGCTGGTACGGCGACTTCGCGTGCAACAGGCCGAAAGTGACCGGCTGGTACGACCGCATCCAAGCGCGCGACCCAGCCTCCGGCAAAGTCCTACACGACTTTCGCCCGCATCGCCTGGGCCTGTCTGCCGTCGCCCTCAGCGCAGACGGGCGCTGGTTAGCCACCAGCGGCGAGGAATCCTACTTCTACCGTTACGACTGGGAGCGCACTTACGTCGGCGCGACGCGCCTGTGGGACGCACAGACCTTCACCCAACAAACTTTACTCCCGACCCAGTTCTATGACCTGGCCTTCTCGCCCGATGGCTGCCTCGTCGTCGGTCACACCGAGGCCGGGTTAGCCGCGTGGGATTGGCAGACCGGGCAAAGACTTTGGATCGCCGACGAAGCCATTCCGCCCATCAAGTACCACTCCTACTACACCACCTATCGCTACCGGCGTTTCGATCAAGGCGTGGCGGTCAGCCCGTCTGGCGAGCTCGTCGCGGCTTACACGAAAGCCAACACGATCCGCCTCTACCGCCTCGCCACAGGCGAGCACGTCGCCACCTTTACCGGCCACACCGTCTCCGTCACCGGCGCTGCTTTCAGCCCCGATAGCGCCCAACTTGCCGCCAGCAGTTACGACGGCACCGTGCTCATATGGCCCGTCCCCTGAAAAACAGCTCCATAGTAGAATGGTTGCTCCCCACCCGCCGCTCCTCTCCTCACCAGGGAGAGGAACCGGAGGTGAGAAAGGAGCCTCCACAGTGTTCAAAAAGGTTTTTCTCGCGATCACCCTTCTCCCCATCCTCTTCCCCCGGGCCGCCCTCCCTGCCCGCGCGGAGGCCGGCCCGGTCACCTCATCCATCGCGCGCCTCGGCACAGGCATCCCCACATCCATTGCGGCTTCGCCGTTCGGCCAGGCGCTCGCCGTCGGCGCCAGCATCGGCGTGTGGTTCCTCGATCCGGCCTCGCTCCAGCCCTTCGGCTTCTGGGAGGTCGGCGCGTGGGTCAACGCCGTCGAGTACAGCGACGACGGGCGCTACCTGCGCGTCAACGACACCGTCTATAACCCCTCCGACGGCAGCCTGGCCGGAGTGGAGATCGAGCAGATCGCGTGGGCCAATCACCTCTGCACGCTCGACGGGCAAAAGTGCGCGCAGCCCGGCAATGCCGCCTTTATCATCACCGGCCTCCCGCGCCCAGTGCGCATACTCACGGATTGGGTCAGCAAAGATGCAACGTGGTCCCTGGACGGGCGGACGCTGTACGGCGTAGTCGGGGGTGAGATCCGGGCGTGGGAGGCGGCCTCGCGGAGACAAACCAAAAGGCTCCGGGACTTCTTCACGGGCGAGCTGCGCCAGGTCCTGTGGTCGGCGGACGGCGCGCACATTTCCTCCGGCACGGCGGTCTGGGACGTAGACAACGCGCAAGTTTCAGGTATGCGCCGCTGCCCGTGGGAAAACCGGGAGGTATTCGATTGCAAACCGTCCGCGCTTTCGTGGAGTGGACAAAGGGTCAGACTCAATCTGCCGGGGCGCGCGGCGCGCAGCTTTGAGCCGCACCACGTCGTGCTCACCGACGCCGAACTGAGCAGCGACGGGCGTTTCATCGCCACAAGCGGCGGGGATGTGCTGGCCTGCTACAAAGCCAAGGACGGACACGGCGTTTATGATGCTTGCTCGGTCACGGCAGCCTCGGTCCGCATCTGGGATGTCCAGTCGTTCACGCCCTTGTTTGAACTGCCGACGGTTTTCTACAACCTCAATTTCTCGCCGGACGGGACGCTTTTGATCGGGCACACGCAATCCGGGATCGAGGTCTGGGATTGGTTTAACCGCTGGAAGGTATGGGAGGTCGGCGAGGATCTTGGCGACCAGTGCCCCCTGGCCTCGTATGGCTACTACTACTGGTGCCGACAACGTCCGGGCGGGATGCTCATCAGCCCCAACGGCCACTATGCCGCCAGTTACGGCAACGCTTCGACCGGCAGCGCAGTCCGCCTCTACCGCGTTTCCAGCGGCGAACTCGTCACCACCTTCGCCGGCCACACCGCGCTGGTCACAGGCGGCGCTTTCAGCCTCGACGGTTCAAGGCTTGCCGCCAGCAGCCTCGACGGCACGATCCTGATCTGGGCCGTGCCGCCGAGTTGGTAGTGAAGACGATGCCACCCAAAATCCTCATCGCGGACGACAATCCGAACATCATCTCGTTCGTCCAACCAGCGCTAGAGCGCGAGGGGTACACCGTCGTCGCCTCTGCCGGCGGGGCCGAGGCGCTCTACAAGTGGGAAAGCGAGCACCCTGCGCTCATCATCTTAGATATCGAGATGCCCGACCCCAACGGCCTCGCCGTCTGCCGCAAAATCCGAGAGGCGGGCGATCAGACGCCTATCATCTTCCTCACCGTGCGCGACAGCGTTAGCGACCTCGAACTCGGCTTCACCCTCGGCGCAAGCGACTACATGTCCAAGCCCTTCGACATCCGCGAGCTGCTCGCCCGCGTCAAGGCCCGCCTTCCGCGCGCCTTGCAGGAGTTTGACGATTACCTCCGCGTGGACTCGACCCGCCGCGCCGTCAGCGTCAAACGCGAGGGCGGCTGGACGGTCGCTGACCTCACCCCGCGCGAGTTTGACCTGCTCAACTACCTCGTCACCAACGCGGGCCGCCCCATCGGGCGCACGGCCCTCCTCGAGGCGGTCTTCGGCATCCCCGGCGACAGCGACATCGAGACCAAGACCCTCGAAAAACACATCTGGTCCCTGCGTCAGAAAATCGAGCCGAACACCAAAGAGCCACGATATATTGTGAATGTGAGGGGAGTCGGATACAAATTCGACGTCTCCTAACCTTCACCCCTGAGCCCTCTCCTTAAAAAGGGAGAGGGGTTGGAGTGAGGGTCAGTCCCATGCCCGACGTAATCATCTATTTCGGCCCGCTCGAACTCACCGCCGTCGTCCTCGGCCTCATCCTCGTCACAGCAGCGATCGTTTTCTGGCGGCAACGAAACACCCTCACCCGCCAGCGCCGCGCGCTGCTCGACAGCTTGCCCTACCCCGCGCTCCTCTTTCGCGGCAAAAAACTCGCCGCGCACAACGCGGCTGCTGGCGATTGGCGCGAGGACCTTGAGCTCCACGCCCTCGCCGCCGACTCGTTCCGGCAGAGGCAGAACATCCTGCGCGCCATCCCCGCCGTCGAGGGGCAGAGTTTTCAGGCGCGCGCCATCCACCTGAGCGAGGGCGACACGCTCCTGCTCCTCGAAGACCTGGCCGCCGCGCAGCGCCAGCAGGCCTTCTACCGCAACTTCATCCAGAACGTCAGCCACGAGCTCAAGACCCCGCTCACCGTCATCCAGGGGCACGCCGCCAAAATGGGCGACGCGCCCGACGACCGTGAGGGCTGGCTCGCCTCGCGCCGCATCATCGCCGACGAAGCCAAGCGCCTCACGCAACTCGTGGACAATCTGCTCACCCTCGCCCGCCTCGAATCGCCCTCCTTCACGCTCGACCGCGCCCCGCTCAACTTCGGCGCGCTCCTCGAAGAAGCCATCCTGCAAATCTCCGACCTCGCCGAGGAGCGCCGCCTCGCGCTCAGCCTCAACCTCGCGCCCGGCCTCCCGCGCCTTGAAGGCGACCGCGCCCGGCTCAAGCAGGTCGTCCTCAACCTGCTCGACAACGCTATCAAATACACGCCCTCTGGCGGGAGCATCACCGTAGACGTGCGCGCGGACGATAACCGCATCGCCTGTTCGGTGAGCGACACGGGCGAAGGTATCCCGCCCGACGATGTGCCTTACATCTTCGACAAGCTCTACCGGGCGCGCCGCGCCAATCGCCGCCCTGTCGAAGGCTCCGGCCTCGGCCTCACCATCGCCCAGCAAATCATCCGCGCCCACGGCGGCGACCTCGCCGTACAATCGGAGCCTGGCAAAGGCTCTACCTTCACCCTCACGTTGCCAAAACCTCCAATCTCTAATCTCCAACCTCCAACCTCTAATCTCTAATTTCCAACCTCCATGCGCCGCCGCCTCCTCTCTCTTTCTCTCTCTTTCCTCTCCTGCACTATAGGCTTCGCCCCGCGCGCCATCCTCACCCCGCAAGTAATCCTGCCCACGACCGTTCCGACTCCCACGGCTACGTGGACGCCTGAACCCACGCGGACGCCCCGCCCGACGCTCTTCCCCTCCATCACTCCCACACGCGCGCCGCAGCCGGCCTCGCCCACCCCGCTCGGGGGCGGCGCTGCGCAGATCGTCTTCCACACGGGTGGGACTGGCGAGGAAGAAATCGCCAGAATCAACCTGGACGGCACGGGCCTCGTCAACCTCACCAATGCGCCGGGCAGCGACATCACCCCGCGCTGGTCGCCCGACGGCGCGCGCATCGCTTTCGTCTCCAACCGTGACGGCGACCGCGACATTTACCTGATGAACGCCGACGGCAGCAATCTTATCAACATCACCAACAACGACGACGAAGACGATTCCCCCTCGTGGAGTCGCGACGGGCAATCCATCCTGTTCTCATCCGACCGGGACGGCAACCAGGAAATCTACCGCATGAGACCCCACGGCGCACAAGTCGTGCGGCTCACCAGCGACCTCGGCTTCGACCTCTACCCAACCTACTCGCCCGACGGCGAGCGCATCGCCTTCACCTCCAACCGCGCGGGCGACTACGAGATCCACATCATTAACGGCGCCGGCTCCGAGCTCCAACGCCTCACCGCCGGCCCGGCGCAAGACCTCTACCCTGTCTGGAGCGCCGACGGCAAGAGCCTCATCTTCGCCTCCGACCGTTCGGGCGACTACGAGCTCTACCGCCTCACCCTCGAGGGCCTCACCCTGCAAAACCTCACCAACAACCTGGCCAACGACGCCTCCCCGCGCCTCTCACCCGACGGCCAGCACCTCGTCTTCGACACCAACCGCGATGGCAACTACGAAATCTACCTCCTCGACCTCGCCAGCCTCGGCGTCACGCGCGTCACCAATAATACGATCTTCGACGCCAACGGCGACTGGAGGCCATAGCCGCTGCCTGACGCAGAGATTCTTCGGCGATCTGCCCCCCGCATGGGGGGTCCGCGCCTCAGAATGACAGGCCAGAGCAGGTGATAGTTTCTCCAGACCGCTTGACGCCCCATCCCCCCTCGCATACACTCCTGCCATCCTTCCCTCCAGGGTAATCCGAGCCTGGTCTAACATAAGTGTATTTCCGACACTTTATCACTCTGAATTCGTAGAACCATCATGTAGAACAGCTTGCCCCATCCGTTTATCCGTGACTGATCCGTTGCCGCCCATCCGTTGAAAGAAAAAAGAACCATGCCCACCGAGAAGCCCTACCAACACGTTCCCGCCGCGCCGACAAACCCCAAGGCTTCGCGAAGCACGCCGGCCAAGACCTTCGACGTGGCTGACCTGTACTCCGGCCCGGTCGCGGACGTCAGGCCCAGCGCCGACGGCAGCCAGCCGCTCGACGAGAAACTGCGGCAGGCGTACTTCTGGATCGTCAACTACGCGATCATCAGCCCCCATTACGACATCGAATACCACGAAGGCCCGCACCAGACCTTCACCCTCGGCGACCTGAAGAGCAAGGTCAACCTGCCGTCGGGCCAGAGTTACTCCAGCTTCGTGCTTTTGCCTCTACTCAACTTCGCCGTGCGCAAACGCTGCCTGCTCGTCGGCGGGCCGGGGCGCGGCAAGACGCAGAGCGCCATCCTCATGGCCATTCTGGGCGGGTACTCTATCAAGGACGTGAAGCGCGGGATGCAGCACGGCCAGCCCCAAATGACCATCTCCGACCTGCTGGGCAACCCGCTCCCGGCAGACCTGGTGAACGCGCAAAAGATGGAGGACATCCGCATATCCTGGCGCCAATGGCTCTCGATGCGCGTCAAGATCATTGACGAATACAACCGCATCCCCACCCGCACCCAGTCGGCGCTCCTCACCCTGATGGCCGACAATTACGCCGAAATCCTCGACCACATCTACGAGTGCCCGGAGTCGGCGTGGTATCTCACCGCCAACGACGAAGTAGGCGGCGGCACGTATCAGGTCATCGAAGCCTTGCGCGACCGGATTGACATCGTCGTCAAGGCGCTCTCCTTCAACACCCGCTTCCTGCCCGAGCTCCTCACGCGCGTCGAGGAGAACTTCCGCCCCGAAGACATCGTCCCGCCTCAAATCATCTTCAGCGAGGCCGAAATTGACCGCATGAACCAGGAGATCCTCGACGTGGAGGTGCCCGCGCCCATCCGCCGCCGCTTCGAGTTCTTCGCCAGCCAGTTCGAGTTCCTCGAGACCGCCGCCGACCAGCTGGAATACAAGACCAAAGATACCGCCAAGCTCGCCGGGGCCGACCTGCACCAGCTGGCCATGCAGGACACTGGCAAGGACAAGGTCAAAGACATCGGCAGCCAGACGCGCAACGGCCTCTCGGTGCGCGCGCTGATGACCGCGCTCACATTCGTCAAGGCCATGTCCTACTTCCGCGGCGACCCCGACGTTGACCTCGAAGACCTGCGCCAGATCATCCCCTTCGTCCTTCACGACAAGCTCGTGCCTGACCTCGACTCGCCGTTCTTTGAAGCGCCGGGCCACGCCATCTACCGTACGGACAAGATCGGCTGGATTCGCAAACTCTTTGACCTCGCCTGCGCCGAATACGACCGCCTGAACCTCGACAAGGACGACCCGGTCGCCGAACTGGAAGCCGAGTTCGCGCGCGGCCTGGAAGGCGTCGCCGAGCCGGAAGTCCGCGCCCGGCTGACGAAGATCGAGCGCCTCCTCAACGACTGGAGCAAAGGCCGCAAGTTCTACGGCCATATGTTCGACGACGTGCTGAAACTGAAGCACCTGCACCAGCGGTACACGAACTACCTGAGATGGCTAACTTATAAGTGAACGCTGATGACGCTGATAAGCGTTGATCGGCGCTGATTCTACACTCCCCCATGCCCTCTCCGATCATCGGCTCCTTTGCCCAAATCCTCGCCGAGAACCGCTCCCGCTTCAACTCGAAGTTCGCCGCCGCGCGGCGCTATGATCCGAAGCTGGACGCCGCGGCTTTCGGCGACCATGTGCGCTCAGTCGTCGCGCCCCTGGTCGAGGCGGTTGACCGCGAGAACCCGGCGACAACGGC
>DATDRS010000297.1:0-5181 GCA_035291605.1 Anaerolineales bacterium
CGATGCCAAGCGGGATGAACAGGAACACCCACCACAGCGACAATAGCAGGGGCACGTTCAGAACGCCTGTATACAGGAAGCCCGGCACTTTGAGCAAATTGAGCAGCGCGAAGAAGAGGGCCGTGGTGGCGATAAAGGGGCGGGGCTGATATTTCTGCAGGAGCAGATACGAGTTGAAGGCCGGGCCGCCGTTGTTGAACATGCCGGAAGCCAGCCCGGCCAGCGCCCCGGCGGCGGGAGCGTGCCAGGCTTGCGGCTGGTAGCGCCATTGCGAGATGCGGTCGCTGATGAATTTGTAGGCGACGATGAGCAGCACGAAGATCGCCAGCACGACCCGCAGCGCGTTCGGCGAGAGCTCGGCCAGCAGGAATGTGCCGGCGAGCGCGCCGATCACTCCCGTGGGCAACATCCGCCGCACGAGTTTGCCGTCCCATTCCTGCCAGTACGAGTACACTGCAAAGGCGTCGCCCGCAATCAGCATCGGCAGGAGCACGCCCACCGCCAGCGAAACCGGCAGGACGAGGCTGAGCAGTGGGGTGAGCAGCGCACCCAGCACATTGAAGCCGCCCTTGGTCACGCCGATCATGACGCCCAGCAGCGCGACGACGGCGGCGACGAAGAGTGGATCATGATTAAGTTGAGGCATGATCGCCTCGGCCAGCGCGCCTCAACGCGCCGCTGCCGCCCGTAACGAAGGCTTTCTGGCCGGAGAGATCGAATAGAGAAGGCACGGCAATTCTCAATCGCGGATAGCGTGACGCATGTCATGCTGAGCAAAGCGAAGCATCTCCGGGCCAATCGGAGAGACTCTTCGCTTCGCTCAGAGTGACAAACTCTCTCACAGCCCTGCCAGTTGATGCATGCTCGGTCGCAGCATGCCGTACAACTCGCAATAGATCACATAGGCTTTTTCGTAGCGCGGTTGAGTCGTCGGATCGGATGGCGTGCGACCCGCGATGGATACGCACTGGTCAACCGCATCTGCCACGCTCGCAAACTGCCCCATGCCGACTCCGGCCAACAGGGCCGCGCCATAAGCCGGGCCTTCTTCTGCGCTGAGTGTGACCACTTCCGCGCCGTAGATGTCGGCCTGCATCTGCCGCCACAACGCGCTGCGCGCGCCGCCGCCCGTCGCGCGGATTTGCTCAATCGGCACGTTCAGTCCGCGCATAATGTCCAACCCGTCGCGCAACGAGTACACCACGCCTTCCATCACCGCGCGGATCAAGTGCGCCGTGGTATGGCGCGCGGTCAGCCCCACGAACGCGCCGCGCGCGAGCGGATCGAGATGCGGGGTGCGCTCCCCAGTGAGATACGGCAAGAACAACAAGCCTTCCGCGCCCGGCGGGACAGCCGCCGCCATTGCCGTGAGTTGGTCATAGGGAAAGCGCAGATCGGCATTCCGCATTCCGAAATCTGCATGCCGGAATTCCAAAACGTCTCGGAGCCAGCGGAACGCGCCGCCCGCCGAGAGCGTCACCGCCATCATGTGATACTTTTGAGGGACGGCGTGGCAGAAGGTGTGCAGGCGGCCCTGCGGATCGAGCGCGATGTTGTCGGAGTGAGCGAAGAGGACGCCGCTCGTGCCGATGCTGCTGCTGACCACACCCGTGCGCACCACGCCCGTACCAACCGCCGCCGCGGCGTTGTCGCCGCCGCCCGCGATCACAGGCAACCCGGCGGGCAGGCCCAACTCGGCGGCCACCTCGGGCAGGAGGCTGCCCGTCACGTCCGGGCCTTCCACCACACGCGGCAGCCATTCGCGTCGAATCTCGAGTTTGTCCAGGATCGTGTCGCTGTAGTCACGCTGGCGCAGATCGAGCAATAACGTCCCGGCGGCATCGGAGGCATCCGTCGCGCGCTCGCCTGTGAGCCGGAATCGGATGTAATCTTTGGGCAGGAGCACTTGTGCGAGGCGCGCGTAGTTCTCCGGTTCGTGATTGTGGAGCCACAGAATCTTGGGGGCCTGAAAGCCGGTGAGGGCCGGGTTGCCCGCGATCTCGATCAGCCGGGCTGCGCCGACGCGCCGCGTGATCTCCTCGCATTCGGCGGCGGTGCGCTGATCGTTCCACAACAGGGCGGGCCGAATCACGTCGCCGTTCTTGTCGAGAAAGACCGCGCCGTGCATCTGGCCGGTGAGGCCCAGCCCCGCCACCGTCCTGCCATCCACGCCCGCTTGCGCGATCACCGCGCGAATCGATTCACGCGCGCCGCGCCACCAGTCCGCCGGGTTCTGCTCGCTCCACAGCGGGAATGGCGTATGGAGCGGGTACTCGGCGGTGGCCGTCGCCAACACTTTTCCGTTCTCATCGCAGAGCAACGTCTTTGCGCCCGTGGTGCCGATGTCAATGCCGAGAAGCATAGTCATAGGCTCACCCCAATGTTAGGGTTTGTTCCATGCGAGCATAGAGATTGCTTCACCAATCTCCAATCTCTCATCTCTATTTCAAGGCCGGCAGGGGCGGCAGTCTGTCGGGCCGGGGCGCGCGGGTGCGGATGAGGTAGGCCTCGAGCCAGCCGCGCGCTTTGTCCGGGTGATGGGTCGCGTACAGGATCGCCTCGTGGTCGAGGCTGTCGATGCGGTCGTACGCGGCGCGCAGGGCGTCCATGCTGTTCTTCAAACCCACCTCTACCGGCACCCGCTCCGGGTTGATGTCAATGCCGAAGTAGCCGCGATAGCCGTACATCTTCATCGCGTACAGCGTGGCTTCCGCCGCCTCGGGCGAAATCACGCCGACGTTCAAATCCTGATCGTAGTTGCCGAGCGGTTGGCTGTTCCAGTGCGTGTGCGCGAGCCGCCCGTATTCCATTACCAGGCTGTAGGCGTACGGCAGGTCTTCGTATCCCATGAGCATGTGCCCAACTTCGGGGTTCAGACCGACGAGCGCGTGGCTCTCGCTCAGCAGTTTGCGGTTTTCCAGATGCTTCAGCATCCCCTCGACTTTCATCCCGAGCAGGATGCCCTCCGAGGTGAGGCCGTACAGGATGTGGCCGCGCGGCTCGTAGGGCTTGGGCTCGAAGGCGATACGCACACCCGGCACCGCGTCCATCGCCTCGGCCAGCCCGGCGGCGAAGCGATCCCGTGCGGCGACCAAATCCATGCCGAAGGCGTTTTCGTAGCCGTCAATCCCCGGCCACACGACGGCGAAGTCGGTGTCGAATTCTTTGTTCAGCCGCAGCGCGTTCTTCGTCCGCTCAATCGCCCCGTGGCGGATGGGCTCAATCGGGGACGAAAGGCTGCCCCACTCGTAATCCGCATCCCAGAACAACAGCGGGATCACGGTGAGCAGGCGGATGCCCGTGTCGCGCGTGAACTGCTTCCACAGGTCGAGATTGTCTTCGTTGATTTCGTTCGGGTAGTGGGCCTCCATCGCCGAGAGACCATACTCTTTGAGGGTCGCGGCGATGTCCAGCCGGGCCGGGATGTCAATCACGGGCTTGTAGCGGTCGTGAAAGCGCGACTGTGGCGGCGAGAAGAACCACACGCCCGCAGAGAATTTCAACGCCAACTCAAACGACTTCAGGTGCGCAAGCATCTCGTCGGGCGTACGGCGAGTGGCTTGCGGGCGCAAGTCTACCAAAGGCATAGCATGTCTCCCGTAGCAACAGATTGTGTATCGGATGTGACGGACACGGATGTCCCCATCCGCTACATCCGTTCAGTGATCCGCTGCCGACTCAGTATTTAATCATCACCCGCTGGCCGCTCTCCGCCGACTGCAGGATCGCGTCGCAGATGACGGCGTTCTTGTAGCCGTCCTCGAACGTCGCGCCATAGGGGGTCACGTCTTTCGTGTTCACGATGGCGTCGAGCAGGTGTGTGATCTCGTGGACGAAGGTGTGCTCCCAGCCGATGATGTGCCCGTGCGGCCACCAGTTCGACCAGAAGGGGTGATAGCCCTCGGTCACCAGCACGTCGTGGAAGCCCTGCGTTTCTTTCGGCGCTTCGCCCACCCAGAACACTTCCATCTCGTTCATGCGCTCGAGGTTGAAGCGGAGGCTGCCCTTCTCGCCGTTGACCTCGAAGCAGTTGTAGTTCTTGCGGCCCGCCGCGAAGCGCGTCGCCTCCACCGTGCCGATCGCGCCATTCTCGAATTCGACCGACGCGACGAAGGCATCGTCCACGTCCACCTTGCCCATGCCTTTGCCGTCCGGCAGCGGGCGCTCTTTGATGAACGTGCGCGCCAGCGCGCTCACGCTCCGGAACTCGCCGACGAGGAACCGCCCGAGGTCAATGACGTGCGCGCCGAGGTCGCCGAGCGCGCCGCTTCCGGCCACCTTCTTGTCCATCCGCCACCAGAGCGGCGCGTTGTAGTGGGGCATGATCCACTCTTGCAGGTAAACCGCACGGTAGTGATAGATCTGCCCCAATGCGCCGGACTCGATCAGCATCTTCGCCTGCCGGATGGCGGGGACAAAGCGGTAGTTGAAGGCGACGGCGTGCTTGACGCCTGCTTTGGTCACGGCCTCGAGCATCGCCGCAGCTTCCTTCGCCGTGCGCGCGAGCGGCTTCTCGCACAGGATGTGCTTGCCCGCTTTGGCGGCCTCGATGCAGGGATCGGCGTGCGTGTCGTTGGGGCCACCGTTGTCGAACAACTGGATGCGGTCGTCCTTGAGCATCTGCCGCCAGTCGGTGTAGTAGCCCTCGTAGCCATAGCGCAGGGCTGCTTCCTTCGCCGCCGCCTCGTCGCGCCCGGCGATGGCGATCAATTTGGGGATCGCGGGCGGCGGGTACATCAGATATGGAATTTTCTTGAACGCGTTGGAGTGGGCTTTGCCCATGAAGGCGTAGCCCAGCATCCCCACGCCGATTTCGGGCGCGGGCTTTTCGGCCTTGGCCCCGGCCATGGTGGTGAAACCAGCTGCTTCCGACATAGTGTCCTCCTTGTCATGGGCTGCGCCTCACGCCGCCGAGGCGGCGGGGCGCAAGGCCCGGTCAGTTCAATGATTCGAGATGAGCAATCGTCTGCGGGCCGTCGGGCATCACGCAGACGCGCGGGCCGTATTGGGATCGCAATGCGGCCACCGTCCCGGCGAGGTCGCGGCACGGCGTGAACAGCGCGCGCCGGATTTGCTCGTCGGTCAGGCCGTCGCTGTACACGTACACGTCGGCCCGGAGTTGAATCTGCGCCTGAATCTGAATCTGCCATTGGTCGTGCGCGCAGAAACCGGGACGGGCCA
>DATDRS010000298.1:0-12691 GCA_035291605.1 Anaerolineales bacterium
CATGATGATGTGCATGGCCTCCTGCGCCTCAGCGGCGGTGAGGTCTTCGCGCTTCAGCGCCTTGGCGATGTAGAGTTTGAGCATCGTGGCCTCCATAGAGTGATTAAAGATGGGTCTCCAGAAAGTTCTGCTGCGAAACAACCGTATCTTGAGATAACTCCTGCGTGTAGCTCAAGCCGGTCGCCTCGCGCACCAGGCGCATCGTCTCTTTGGCCTCGGCCTGCATGCGGCGGATGCCGTTGGCGAGCGCATCCTGCACGACGAGCGGATGGGCGAGGTAGTAGGCGCGGCGCTCACGGATCGGGTCAAGGAAAGCGTTCAGCGCCTGGGCCAGGCGGGCCTTCACTTCCACGTCTCCCACACGGCCCGCGCGATAGCGTTCTTTCAAATCGGCGACCTCGTCTTTATCCGCATTGAACGCGTCGTGATAGATGAACACGGGATTCCCCTCGACCGTCCCCGGATCGGTGGCGCGGAGCCGCCTGGGGTCGGTATACATGGTTTCGACTTTGGCTTCGACAGTTTCGGCGTCGTCCGAGAGGAAGATGGCGTTGTTCAGCGATTTGCTCATCCGAGCCTGTCCATCCGTGCCGACGAGCGTAGGGACATCGCCGATGAGCGCTTCGGGTTCAGGAAAGACGGGACCATAGAGTTGATTGAAGCGGCGGGCAATTTCACGCGTGACTTCGATGTGGGCCTGATTGTCTTTGCCCACCGGGACGAGTTGCGCACGCGGCAGCAGAATGTCCGCGGCTTGCAAAACCGGGTAGCCGAGCAAGCCGAAGGGCATCGTGTCGAGGTGAGCGTTCCGGGCCATCTCCTTCAGCGAGGGCAGGCGCTCCAGGCGCGGGACGGTGACGAGCATCTCGAAGAGCAGGTTGAGCTCGTACGTCTCCGGGATAGCCGACTGCACGAAGATGCGGCTGAGCTCCGGGTCAATGCCCACAGCCAGGTAGTCCAGCACCATCTCGCGGATGTAGTTGGGAATCTCGCGGATGAAATTGCGCTCAGGCTTCGTCGTGAGCGTGTGCAGATCGGCGATGATGAAGAACGCCTCGTACTCGTGCTGCAGCCGGACGCGGTTCGCCAGGCTGCCCACATAGTGGCCGAGGTGCAGCCGGCCCGTGGGGCGGTCTCCGGTGAGGAGACGGGGTTTGGGGGTAGAAGCGGGGATTGTCGCCATGGGTAGCCTCCAAAGCAGTCATCAGTGATCGGTCATCAGCCATCAGTGACCAGTAAACGAAAAATCCCCTCCGTCCTTTCGGGGGTGATCCGGTTCGCGGCGAAACCGCAATCACCTATCCGAAGTCAGGGACGAGAGGGGACTCCCGTGGTGCCACCCAGGTTAGGCTGGTCGTTGGCCTCCGTGAGGGCGTTCCATTGAACGCCCTAAGGGGGGAAACAAAAACCCCGTTGGTGATAGCAACGGGGTAGGAAAGGACCAGCCTCACTCTTGCGGGTACGCTCGGATTGGCCCAAAGGGCGCACCGATTAATACCCTCTGCCTGGATAACGGTCGCAGTTTCCGGCTTGGGCTACTGGCCGGGCAATCACAAGGATTACCTCTGAAGCGTTCGCCCGCGCAACTCTGAGGGCCATTCGGCTTCCGCGCTTGGGCCTGGCTCACACCATCTGCCGCTCGGCTCTCTGACCATCGCTTTGAAGCGTACTCGTCCTCGTCAACGTCTTTGTGCTATTGGATTGTAGTGCTTATATCACAAATCGCCTCAACCAGTCAAGAGGCAAATTTCCAGGATGATCCGCAGGGGCAGTCCCACGAGTCTGCCGCCTCACCTGCCCATTGTTACGCAAATTCTAGATTTCAACGAACAGGTGCGACAGCCGCTAACCGCTCTGGGTTTCAGATTGTGCGATCGTTATGAAATCCGCAAGTGGGCCATAAGCAGTGGTCAGTGCATCTGGGTCCTGCTCGCTGAGCGTGAGACCATACAGGGTATCCATCTGGAACTGAATGATGGATGTTGCGCCGCGCACTGAGGCCAATGGATCGTCGAGCGGCACTTGCTCGGGGCGCACGCTGGCGGTCACGCGCCCATCGTCCATACGCTCGGCTTGGCATACGAGCTTGAAGGGGCGGCCTTCGGCGCGGGCGGCCTGCACCTTCTCCGGAGTCAGACCCCGAATGCCTTCGCGCTGGATGTCCTGCGGCTTGAGCGGCGCGCCCATCAGCACAGTGGCCAGGGCTGAGACTTTTACCGTCGCGTCCCAGCCATCCACGTCGAAGCTCGGGTCAGTCTCGGCGATGCCCAGATCCTGCGCTTTCTTCACGGCCTGGTCAAAACTCAGGCCGTTTTCCATCTCAGTGATGATGAGATTGGTCGTAGAGTTGAGGAGGCCCCGAAAACGTCTCAGATTCGTAGCGGGTAGCGCCTCCCGAAAGAGCGAGAAAATAGGCGCGCCGCCCATCACCGTGGCCTCGAATAAGAAACGCTTGCCCTTCGCCATCGCAAGATCACGTAATTCATGGTAGGCGTAAACAACTGGCCCTTTATTTGCAGTCACGGTATGCACCCCTAACTCAAGCGCCGTGCGGATATAGTCAATAGCGGGCTGGCCCGTATGCGGGTTCATGGAGGAGTTTTCAAAGAGCACATCTGCACGCGAGGCTTTTAGCCAATCCTGAAGGGTGGAGGCGGCAATCGGGGATTGGTAATTGCCCGCGAGCAGCGCCTCCACGTCGAAGCCGTCAGGATTGGAAAGCCAACCCATGCGGCGTGAGGCCACGCCAGTGATTCTCCATTCGATGCCGTATTTCTCGCGCAGTTCGTCGCGTTTGCTTTTCAGCAGGTCGGCCAGTGCGCGGCCCACGTTGCCGAAGCCGAGGAGAGCGAGGGAGTAGGTCCTGACGTGCGGCGCAGCGCTTTCGCGAGGTTCGGCCGTCGCGCGTGGGCTTTCTTCCAGTACACGACGGGTGTGGCGGCGAATCTGCTCGGCGGAGGTTTCTAATTTCCGGAGCACGTCCATCGCCACGCCTTTGTCTTGGCGCACTAACCCGAGGAGGAGATGCTCTGTACCGATGTAGTGGTGCCCCATGCGGCGGGCTTCGTCTACAGCGAATCCCAGCGCCATTCGGGTGTCGGGTGAAAGGTCCATCCCCGTGGGTTCCGTGGCCGTGGCCGCTGAGGTCTGGCGCCTGACTATTTCTCGCACGCGCGATAACTCCAGGCCCAACTCGCGCAGCACACGTCCCGCTACGCCGCCCCCCTCGCGCATCAGACCTAACAACAGGTGCTCGGTCCCAATGTGACCGTGGCGCATGCGCTCAGCTTCTTCCTGCGCGAAGGCGAGCACCTGCCGGGCATGCCGGGTGAAGCGTTCTAGTTTACTGCTCATGGTTCTGTCCTCGGGCTGTCGCACTGATGTGACGAGGCGATTATATCATCTTGAGGGCGACCGGCATCCGGCAACCCGACAAGGCTAAAACCAATCTGCAGTTCCCGCTGCCGATTGACGCAGACGACTCGGCATATAATAGGTGCGATGTCTACGCCTATTCCGCTGTTGGCAACCAAGCTCCGCATCCCGCCGACAGGTTCGACCCTGATCCCCCGGCCCCAGCTGCTCGAAAAGCTGAATGAAGGGCTGCGGCTGGGCCGGCGCATGACGCTCATTTCTGCACCAGCCGGTTATGGCAAGACGACACTGTTGAGTTACTGGGTGCATCACTGTCAACGGGCTGTCGCCTGGCTTTCGCTAGATGAAGAAGACAGCGACCCGGCCCGCTTTCTGGCGTACCTCGTCGCCGCGCTCCGCCAGATTGAAGTGGTCGCGGGGGACACCGTATCGGCCAGCCTGGCCACACTCCAGCCATTTTCTGCTCAAGCCGTACTTCCGACTCTGATCAATGCGATAGCAACCGGCGGGCGGGTGTTTGTGCTGATACTCGACGATTATCACTTGATTCAGGCCTCCCCGGTTCACGACGCCCTCACCTATCTGCTCGATCACCAGCCGCCGCAGGTGCATCTCGTCATTGCCTCCCGGGCCGACCCGCCCCTGCCTCTGGCCCGGCTGAGGGCGCGCGGGCAACTTGCCGAACTGCGCCAGAGCGATCTGCGCTTCACGCCTGACGAAACGACCGCCTTCCTGAATCAGGTGATGGGGTTGGGGCTGGAAGCCGGTGACGTCGCCGTGCTGGCGTCGCGTACCGAGGGTTGGATCGCCGGTCTCCACCTGGCGGCGACTTCCATACAAGCTCGCGGCGACGCGCATCGGTTCATTCAAGACTTCAAAGGCAGCAACCGTTACATTCTGGATTACCTCATCGAGGAAGTTCTCCGGCGCCAATCGCAAAACGTCCAGGCCTTTCTGCTTCAGACTTCCATTCTGGATCGCTTGACCGGCTCTCTGTGCGACGCAGTCACAGAACAGGGCGGCGGGCAGGCCATGCTCGAGAGGCTGGAACGTGCCAACTTGTTCATCGTTCCCCTCGACGACGAGCGAACGTGGTATCGCTATCACCGCCTCTTCGCCGATCTGCTTCTGAAGCGGCTCGGCGAGACTCACCCCGAACTTGCGCCAACCCTTCACCAGCGGGCCAGCGCGTGGCACGAGCAGAACGGGTTGATGGCTGAGGCGATTGACCACGCGCTGGCGGCGAAGGACTTCGAGCGGGCGGCGGGACTGATCGAACGTATCGCCGAAGCGACGTTGATGCGCAGCGAATCCGCAACGCTCCTCAAATGGATCAATGCTTTGCCAGAGGCGCACGTGCGCGCCCAGCCATCACTTTGCGTTTATCACGCCTGGGTGCTGTTATTGGGCGGCTCCCCATTGGAAGCGGTCGAGGCGCGGCTGGAACAGGCGGAGGGACAACCTACCCTTCTTACCTTGCCGCTACGGGCTTTGGTGGCGAATTACCGGGGCGATGTTACCGGCGCCATCGAGCTTTCGCAGCGCGCGCTGGAACAATTGCCTGAGACCGAAGCGCTCATGCGGGGACTGGCTGCGCTGAATCTGGCTGCTGCTTATCACACCCAAGGCGACCTTGCCGCGAGCCAGCGGGTATTGCAGGAGGCGGCATTGGGCAGCCATCAGACGGGCAACGTGATGATGGCGGTGGCCGTGTTGTGTTATCGGGCTGAGCTTTGCCGCCGAGAGGGGAAGCTTCGACAAGCACGGTCGCTTTATCAACAAGCGGTCGATTTGGCAACGGAGAAGAGGGGAGACCGCTTACCCATTGCGGGCCGAGCCTTAATCGGGTTGGCCGAGATGGCGCGGGAATGGAATGAACTCGACACAGCCACACATTGCATTTTCGAAGGGATAGAGCTCGCCGGGCGCTGGGCGCAGGCGGATGCTCTGGGGGCCCATCTCGCGCTGGCGCGGATCAGGCAGGCGCAGGGAGATTGGGACGGCGTCCACGAGGCGCTTCAGGCGATGCGGCAGGTGGCGATGGAGTTCAAAGCCACCGAGGCAGATGATCGCCTGGTGGATATGGCCGAGGCGTGGATGCAGATTGCGCAAGGGAATCTTGACGGTCCGCGACGCTGGGCCGAGCGGTATGGCCTAACTGGAACCGTTGATCCCATGACACTCGAGAAGGACGACGACCTCATCGTTCGCCGTCTTCGCAAGTACGAGTATGCCATCTTGGCGCGCTTATGGATGGCCGAAGGCTGCCCGGCCGAGGCTTTGGCCTTGCTGGAGTCGGCGCTGCCCATTGCTGAGAAGATGAAGCGGATCGGGTTGGTGATCGAGTATGAAATCCTTATCGCGTTAGCCGCGCAGGCGCTCGGCCAGACCGGAAAGGCTATGCAGGCGTTGGAACGCGCGATGACCCTGGCCGAGCCGGAAGGTTTCGTGCGCATCTTCGTGGATGAAGGGAAGCCAATGGCGCGCTTGCTGTACGAAGCGGCGTCACAGCGAACAAAGCCCGAATACGCGGGACGGTTGCTGGCGGCGTTCCCGATCGCCACACCGTCCCGGCCAAAGCACGCTGAAATGATTGAGCCTCTCAGCGCGCGTGAGCTAGAAGTGCTCCGGCTGATCGCCGAGGGGCTGTCTAACGAAGAAATCGCGCAACGGCTCGTGCTCTCACTGCCCACCGTCAAGTGGCACACCGGCAACATCTACGGCAAGTTGAGCGTTAAAAATCGGACTGAGGCGGTCGCCAAAGCCCGAAGCCTGGGGCTTCTCCCGCTCGCCTGAGCCTTTCCCCTTGCACTATAACCACAACCCCATACTCGAACCATACTTTCGCCTGGTTTCAGCCCGCCTTGCCTGGTAGTAAAGTGTAAGCAGTCGCTCTCAAGAGTGAAGGCTGATCCGATGGACGCTCAAGCCGGCAATCATCAATGGACTTATCGCATCACGGTGCTAGGAGGGCTTGACGAAAGATGGTCGAGCTGGTTTGGCGGGATGACAGTTGCGGTTGAGAACGAGGACGGTCTGCCTGTCACCACGCTCACCGGCCCGGTCGTTGACCAGCCTGCCCTGCGCGGCATCTTGAACAGGCTGTGGGATTTGAATCTGACGCTTGTCTCGGTTAAGGGTGAACAGATCGGAAATCGGAGGCAGACAATGCCACCTGAAATGAAACGCAAGATCATCTCCTGGATCCGCGGCGCGTTCTTCGGCATGATCGGTTATGCAGCAATCGTGTTGATCTCGGTGGGGCGATGGGATTGGCTGTGGGGCTGGGTCTACATTGGCCTGCTGGCGGCTGTCCTCGCCGCGCATGTCGCCGTCCTTGTTCCGATCAACCCGGCCCTGCTGGCCGATCGCTCCGAAGGTTTGCGCCAGAAGGGCGCCAAGCCCTGGGATCGTCCGATAGTTATGGTGATGGGCGTCTTCTGGCTGGCGGCTATGGTCGTCGGCGGATTGGACGCGCGCTGGGAGTGGTCGCGCGATGTTCCGGTAACCGTTCATCTCGCTGGCCTGCTTTTGTTCATTCTCAGTTGGGTCATCTTTCTCTGGGCGATGGTATCCAACCCGTTCTTTTCAGAGAGCGTGCGCATTCAGCCGGAGCATCAGGTGGCGGTGGGCGGCCCCTATCGCTTTGTGCGCCATCCCGGATACGCCGGGGCCTGCCTGGGTTTCATTGTCACGCCTTTACTGCTTGGCTCGTGGTGGGCGTTCATCCCGGCCCTACTCGCCTTTGCCACCTACGTGCTGCGAACGGCTTTGGAAGACAAGACCCTGCAAGCCGAATTGGCTGGTTACAAAGAATACGCGGCGCACGTGCGCTACCGGCTGGCGCCAGGCATTTGGTAACGAGGAGACATGCTATGGCTACAAAAACGGAACAGGAGTCACCCAGGCTCATCACGCCGAACGCCGCTGCGCTGAAGATGCTCCTCAGCTTTCTGGCCTCGCTGGCCCTGACGGCGGTATTGCTGTTCGGCGGGGCAGGACGACTCAACTGGACGTTGGGCTGGATATTCACCGGCGTATGGATCGCTCCCAAGCTGTGCTATCTCATCCTGTTGCGCTGGCGCGACCCTGGCCTGCTCGTTGAGCGGGCGACTCGCCACCGGAACACTGCGCAATACGACCAGATCATCCTGCCGGTGTACTTTGTATTGGCGTTCGGCACCTTCCTGGTTGCCAGCCTCGACGGGGGCCGCTTCGGATGGTCGGACGAATTGCCGACATGGCTGATTGGAGCGGCCTATATCGTCTACCTGCTGGGCAACGGGTTGGCCGGCTGGGCGATGCTCTCCAACCCATACCATTCCGCCGAGTCGCGCCTCCAACTGGATCGGGGTCAGAGGACTGTTAGCAGCGGGCCGTACCGGATCGTTCGTCACCCAACCTACCTGGCTTCGATCCTGCTCTGGCCAGTGACTGGCTTGATGCTGGGATCGTGGTGGGCCGTTATCCCCGGTGTGATGACGGCTCTGATGATGTTCATCCGAACCGTTAATGAGGATCGGATGCTGCATGCCGAGCTTCCGGGCTACGCAGACTACGCCAGGCAAGTGCGCTACCGGCTGCTGCCGGGGATCTGGTGACGCAAAGGAGGTAACGAAAATGACAGGCTTAGTGCTTCCACTTGCAGATCAAAACGCCGCGCTGGAAACTGTCGGCGGCAAAGGCGCCTCGCTGGCGCGGCTCGCCAACGCCGGCCTGCCTGTGCCTTGTGGTTTTCATGTCACCACGGCGGCTTATAAGCAGTTCGTGGTCATGAACAATCTTCAGCCAGCCATCCTTGAAATCCTGAAGAAGGCGGACCCTGCGCAACCCTCAACATTGGAGGCCGCCTCGAGCGCCATTCACGATCTCTTTCGGCAGGCGGAGATGCCGCGTGAGATCGCCGAGGCGATTGCCGATGCATATCGCACCCTCGATGGCGGTGCGGCGGTCGTCGCCGTCCGCTCCTCGGCCACCGCTGAAGATCTGCCCGACCTCTCCTTCGCTGGTCAACAAGAAACCTTCCTCAATATTTGCGGCCAAGAAGCTGTATTACAAGCGGTTCAGAAGTGCTGGGCCTCGTTGTGGACGGCGCGCGCCATCGGCTATCGCCTGCAGCATCACATTGATCAGGACGTGGTGAGCCTGGCGGTAGTCGTGCAGCGCCTGGTGCCAGCCGAAGCCGCCGGGATTCTCTTCACCGCCAACCCGATCAACGGCCAGCGCGATCAAGCGATGATCACCGCCACATGGGGCTTGGGCGAAGCGATTGTGGGCGGCATGGTGACGCCAGATACCCTCATCGTGGAGAAAGCCAGCGGCAGAGTGCTCAGCCGCGAGACGGCCGACAAGCAGGTGATGACGGTGCGCATCGAAGGCGGCACGGAAGAGCAGCCCGTGCCCGAAGCCATGCGCCGCGCACCCGTGCTCTCGGACAGTGAAGTCAGTGAACTGGCAAAGTTCGGCGGGCAGATTGAAAAACTCTATGGCATGCCGATGGATATTGAATGGACTTTGGCGGAGGAGAAGTTCGCCATCGTACAGGCGCGGCCCATCACCGCATTGCCCGAACCCGAACTGCCTGCGCCGACCGAGTGGAAACTGCCCAGGGGCGATTACGCGGCGATGCGCAACAACATCGTCGAGTTGATGGCCGACCCGATGTCGCCGCTGTTTGCCACGCTGGGCCTTTCGGCCATCAACACCAGCCTGCACCGAATAATGAATGAGTCGTTTGCCATGCGCGGCGTGATGCCGGAAGAGATCATCATCGTGGTCAACCATTACGCCTACAACAACGGCTCACTCAGCCTCAAGGGTCTGGTTTATGTGTTGGTGAACGCAGGCAAGATCATGAAGGCGATGTTCACTGGCGCAGTGGAACGCTGGACTGAAGCGGGACGCCCCCGCTACTATGAAACCGTTGAGAGCTGGCAGGCGAAAAACTGGCGTGCGTTCTCGTCGGTTGAACTGGTGGACAGCGCAAAGCAGTTGACCGAGTCGGCCATTGACGCGTACGCCGCGCTCGTCGCCGGCGTCATCCCGGCGGCCTGGATTACCGAAGCCTTATTCACCACCGTGTACGACCGGCTGATCAAGCGCCGCAGCGACCCCTCCGCCCCCATTTACCTGCTCGGCTACGACAGCCTGCCCATCCGCGCCGACAAATCGCTCTATAGCCTGGCGGATTGGGCGCGGCAGCATCCGGCGCTGAGGGATTACCTGGAGCGCGCCCCCACCTCGCAACTGGCGGACTTGGGCGAGACCTACGGCAGCCCACCCGGCGATGTGCCGCCGACGATCTGGCAGGAATGGAGAGGGCGCTTCCGTGAGCACCTGCAGAAGTTCGGGCAGGCCCTCTACGATCTGGACTTTGCCCACCCGGTGCCGGCCGACGACCCCGCGCCGGTGCTGGAGGCGTTCAAACTGTATCTGCGCGGCCAGGGAGTTGACCCGCATACCCGTCAACAGGAGTCCGAGAAGCGACGCGAGCAGGCGGTGCAGGCCACGACTCAACGCCTGAAAGGGTGGCGGCTATACCTGTTCAATAAGTTCCTGGCCCCGGCCCAGAAGTACGCGCCGCTGCGCGAAGACGGGTTGGCCGAGATCGGCCTGGCTTACCCACTCATCCGGCAGATGCTGCGCGAGTTGGGCCGCCGCTTCGCACACACCTGCCCCGGCGCTGCGCGCCAGCGCGGTGCCGTGGGGCGCAGCGTGATCGTCAAAGCCGACGACATCTTCTGGCTGACAGAGGATGAAGTTCTGTTGACGGCAAAACAGTTGGATGCCGGGCAGCCGGCGGAGTCGCTGGCAGAGAAGATCCCTCAGCGCAAGGCTGAAAGGCAGGCGGCGATGCGCGTCAGCCCGCCGATGGCGTTGCCGCAGATGAAGGTCTTCGGCTTCGACCTGATGTCGCTCAGGGACCGGCGCGGGCGCGGCGGCACGGGGGAAGCAATCAAAGGCGTCGCCTGCAGCGCAGGCCGCGTCACAGGCACAGCGCGCGTGCTGCACGGCCCGGATGAATTCAGCCAGATGAAACCGGGCGACGTGCTGGTCGCCTCGATCACCACACCCGCCTGGACCCCGCTGTTCGCCATGGCTTCAGCGGTCGTGACCGACGTGGGCGGGCCACTCTCGCACGGCTCGATCGTGGCGCGCGAATACGGCATCCCGGCGGTACTCGGCACGGGGGTCGCCACCCGGCGCATCCACAGCGGCGACACGATCACTGTGGACGGGACTGAGGGCAAGGTTTATCTCAAGGCGCGCGGCACGCCGACAGGCGGACCAGCCATAGAGTGGAGACTGCCCAACCCCAAAGGCCAATACATGCGCGGCAGCATCGTGGACATGATGCCCGATCCGCTCAGCCCGCTGTTCGCCACGCTGGGACTACGAGCCATCGCCCGTGTCGGCATCAAGCAGGTGATGGAGCCTTTGACCCGCTCCGAGCCGGACTTGCCGGACGATTACATCCTGACCATCAACGACTATGCCTACATGGGCGTCGCGTTTACGCCGCACCAATGGTGGTGGATACTCACCAAGATGCTATTGGCTTTCCCGCGCATCATTCGGGAAGCCCTTCCGCTCTGGCGGGACGAGATACGCCCGCGCTACGCGGCGTCCGTCGCGCACTGGCAGATCAAGCCATTGGAGAAGCTGACCCTCGCCGAACTCTGGGCCGGGATTCAGGAAGTCAACGATGCGGCCATGCTCCACCTGGCCTCGCTGATGGTGGCGACGACTGGCGCTTCGGCTGGCTCGGAAATGCTTTTCACCCGCGTGTACCAAAAGATGGCCCAGCGACACGGGGATCCCACGGCGGTCACATTCCTGATGGGCTACGATAGCACGCCCATTCAGGCAGAAAAGTCGCTCTATGACCTGGCGTCATGGTGCCGCGAGCGGGACGGCCTGGCGGCATATATCCAACAGACCCCAGCACATCAACTCGCCGCGCAACTGGCGGAAGCGCCTCGCACACCGGGAGAGGCGGTGGGGGCGAACGATTGGCCCGCATTCCAGGCCCGCTTTCAGGCTCACCAGCAAGCCTACGGCCACATCATGTACGACCTGGACTTTGCCAAGCCGCTGCCGCTCGACGACCCCGCGCCGATGCTGGAAACGGTCAAGATGTACTTGCGCGGTGAGGGCGTCAACCCGCACGAGCGCCAGCGCGCCGCCGAAGAAAAGCGCGTGCGGGCCGCCGAGACCACGCTCAACCGGCTGAGAGGGTTGCGCCGGTGGGCCTTCCACAAGACGCTGGGCATGGCGCAGACGATGGCCCAGGTGCGCGAAAACGCCCTGGCCGACATCGGCCTGGGCTACCCGCTGCTGCGGCAAATGCTGCGCGAGCTGGGCCGCCGCTTCGTGCCGGCCGGGATCATCACGCAAGGCGAGGACATCTTCTGGCTCGAAGCGGACGAAGTGCGCGAGGCCGTTGCCGCATTGGAGCGTGGCGAATCGCTGGTGAGCCTGGCCGAGCGCGTCGCGCGGCGCAAGACCACCCACGCGGCGCTCAAGCGCGTCACTCCGCCGCCGATGCTGCCGCCAAAGGAAAAATACATGGGCTTCGATATGGAGACCTTCACGCCCGCAACGGCAGAGAGTCAGACAGGCAACACGCTCAAAGGCGTCGCCGCGAGCGCGGGCAAGGTTACGGCGCCGGCCTGCGTGCTGCACGGGCCGGAGGACTTCGACCAGATGCGTCCGGGCGCGGTGCTGGTGGCCGGGACGACGACGCCGGCCTGGACACCGCTCTTCGCGATGGCCTCCGCCGTCGTCACCGACATTGGCGGGCCGCTCAGCCACGGCTCGATCGTGGCCCGCGAGTACGGCATCCCGGCGGTGATGGGCACCGGCGTGGCCACCCGCCGCATCCGCAGCGGGCAGATGATCACGGTGGATGGAAGCGCGGGAACAGTCGAGTTAAAGTAGATGACATGAAAAATACTTGAAAGGAGTTTGACATGCAAACGAAATATAGAGTTCACCACTTTGATCTCGGAATGACGAGCGATCAGAGCAAGTTGGAGCAATTCCTGAACAGTCTGGAAGGCGAGATCATCGCGATCTTCCCAAACGTCGCGATGGGCTTTCTCTGGATTCACCGGGTGGACTTTCTTCTCATTGTGGAGAAGTTGAGCTGACTGAGATCAAAGGCTTGATCAGCATCGGTTCGGCCCAGTCCAATCTGGATATTCCCCTGCTATCGCTATGGGGAGGGACAATTAAACCCTTCCTGTAGAGGGTGCGAAGATGAAAACGCGAACCAGCAATCGCAGGAATCTCTACATCCTATCTTTCACCCTCG
>DATDRS010000299.1:0-17676 GCA_035291605.1 Anaerolineales bacterium
TTGATCCACAGTCCTTCGCTTTTCGGGTGCTGTATGCGCCCGGCGCGCCTCGTTTCGTGGCGCAATGGGACCGGAGCGCGCAGTTGGTTTTCAACGCCGGATACTTCGACGAGAAGAACGCGGCGCTGGGCCTGCTCGTCAGCGATGGGAAGACGTTCGGCAGGTCTTACGAGGGGATTGGAGGGATGTTCGCGGTGGCGGGCGGCGCGCCCGTCGTGCGGTCGCTGGCCGCGCAGCCTTATCGGCGCGGCGAGCCGCTGGCGCAGGCGGTGCAAGGTTTCCCGATGTTGATTTATCCGGACGGTTCGACCTTTGCGAAAGAGGACAGCGTCCGTGCGCGGCGCACCGCGTTGGGGCAGGATGCCAGCGGGAAGATGTACCTTGTCGTCGCGCCGCATGCGGCGTTCACGCTGACCGAATTGGCGCGCTGGCTGCGTGACTCGAAATTGGGCCTGACGATTGCGTTCAATCTCGACGGCGGCGGCTCAACCGGGTATTACGCCGGGCCGAACGATGCGATTGACTCGCTCACGCCGATCCCGGCGGTGGTCGCAGCGTATTCCAGGTGAGGAAACCACCGATGGCAGAGATGAACGCGGATAGGCGCAGATGATAGGAAGGGACGACATGATCAAAAAGAGTTTTGACATTGACCTGGCTATCAACCGCATCCGCACGGCGGTCGAACCGCTGCCAAAGGCGGCGCTCTTTGAGCTTTATGCAGAGGGATACACCTCGCCCTTTGAACTATTGGCGGCTTGTATTATTTCGATCAGGACGTTTGACGAGGTCATGCTGCCGACGGCGCGCCGCCTCTTCGCCCGCGCGCGCACGCCCGAAGCCGTCAGCCGGCTTGCGCTGGCCGAGCTGCGCGAGTTGATCCGGGCGAGCACCTTTTACGAGCGCAAGGCAGAGCAAATCCTGGCCCTGGCGCGGCGGGTGGCCGAGGAATATGGAGGCGAGCTGCCGTGCGACCCGGCCGTTTTGTTGTCGTTTGACGGCGTGGGGCCTAAATGCGCTAATCTGGTGTTGGGCATTGCCTGCGGCCAGGCGCGCATCGGCGTTGACATTCACGTGCATCGAGTCGCCAACCGGTGGGGTTACGTGAAAGCCTCGACGCCGGAAAAGACGATGGTCGCGCTGGAAGCCAAACTGCCGGAACTCTATTGGGTCGAGATCAACCGTTTGCTCGTGCCTTTTGGCAAGCATATCTGCACCGGCCAAAGGCCGCGCTGCTCAACCTGCCCTGTGGTTGAGATGTGCCAGCAGATCGGGGTCACCGCCCCCCGCTAAAGAGACCGGGTTTCTCAGAGAAACTCCGTTTCCGGCCTTATGGGTCAGGAGTCCTTAGTGCTTGCGGCGGTCAGGAAATCGGCCACCTGTTGCGCCGTCGGCAGGGCCGGGATCGCGCCGCGTTGAGTGGTGGTGAGCGCGCCGACGGCGTTGGCGCAGCGGCAGATTGCGCGCAGCTGGGCTTCGCCGGCGAAGGCGTCCGGCTGGTCGAGCAGGCCTTTGAGCAGGCCAGCCACAAACGCATCTCCCGCGCCGGTTGTGTCCACGGCCTCGACTGAAAAGCCGGGGACTTCGCCCGCGAAGACGGGCGTGACGTACCGGCAGCCGGCTTTGCCCCGCGTGATGACGAGCAGGCGCAGGCCGGGATGCCACAACTCGCGGGCGGCGGCGGCAAGGGCTGGCAGATGTTCAACATCGGTCAGGTCTTTTCCGGTTAAGAATGCCAACTCCTCTTCGCTCACCTTGATCACGTTCGCGAGAGGCCAGCCGAGCAGGAGGCCCGCGCGGGCGGCGGCGGCGTCCGGCCAGAGGGGAAGGCGCAGGTTGGGGTCGTAGGAGATGAGCAGGCCCGCCGCGCGGGCCGCGTCCACCGCATAGAGCGCTGCCGCCCGCGCCGGCTCGCCGATCAGGCTGATCGAGCCGAAGTGAAAAACCCGGGCTGTGCGGACGTAATCGGCGTCAACGTCCTCCACACGGTAGAGCATGTCGGCGCTTGGGTGGCGATAGAACATAAAATCGCGTTCGCCGTTGGCCTTGAGTGAGACGAAGGCGAGCGCCGTGCGAGCCTGGGCTGAGAACTTCAACGCGGAGATGTCCACGTGGTTCTCGCCCAAAGTTTGGGCGAGGAAGTGGCCGAAGGCGTCATCCCCCACCTGGCCCATGAACCCGGAGGCAGCGCCCAGCCGGGCCAGGCCCACCGCCACATTCGCGGGTGCGCCGCCGGGGGCCTTGATGAACGCCGGGGCCTCGATCAGGCTGACGCCGGAGACGGTCGGGACAAAGTCAATTAAAACTTCGCCGTGAGCGATGACGTCGGGCATTTGGCTTTTGTCTTGCAACTCTCTCAGTGCTACAATCCCGCTGTAGGTAGGCTGGACACGTTCCGTAAGGCCATATTTAGCCTATCCGTAAACGTCGTGCGCGCTCGAAAAGGAGGCCGTCATGAAAATTCGTTCTATCCCTGTCGGCAGCCCGAGGCTGATTGCCATCGTGGCGCTTGTCGTCGGGTCGCTGTTCCAACCTGGCGCTGTTCAGGCCGTCCCGGCCGCGCAGGTGGAAGGCCAGTTGATCACCGTCACAGTCAAAGCCGGCGAAAGCCTGCTGGTCTATACCCGGCTCTATGGCGTCACGGGGTCCGCGATCCTGGCGATGAACCAGATCAAGGACCCGAACATCATCTTCCCCGGCCAGGTGCTGACCATCCCGGTCATCGCCACGTTCACGCCGAGCCTGACGACGCCATTCTTCTACGTGGCCCAGGCGGGCGATACCTTTGCCTCGATCGGCCGCCAGTTTGAGATGGACCCGGACGTGATCATCGGCGCGAACGGGGGCAAAGCGACGGTCACACCAGGCGCGACTTATCTGATCCCCGCCGGGCCGCACGAGCACGTCGTCCAGGCGGGCGAGACGTTGAAGATCATCGCCGCGCGCTATGGGGTGACGGTGGCATTCTTGCTGACCGGCAACTCGCTGCCCAACCCGGATTTCATCTATCCCGGCCAGACGATTTTCGTCCCGATCATCTACGGCGCGAAGCCGATCCCGCTCACCGGGACGCCACCGCCCACGATTGGTGAGGCTACAGCCACACCCGCGCCGACTTCGGCGGCGACGGTTACTCCCGCTCCGGCTGTGACCGCCACCCCGGCCATCTCGCCAACCAACCCCAACTTCATCACGACGACCGTGCGCCGGGGCGAGAGTTTCCTGATTTACGCTTTCCGGTATGGCGTCAGAGGCGCTTCGCTCCGCGCGGCCAATCCGCACATCAAAGACCCGAACGTCATCTACCCCGGCCAGACGATTGTCATCCCGGTCGAGAAGTCGTTCACGCCGAGCCGGACGACGCCGTTCTTCTACGTCGTCGGCGCGGGCGAGAACAGCGTGACGATTGCGGCGAAATTCGAGATGCGCGCGAGTATTCTGACGCAGGCGAACCCCGATGTGACCTTCACGGAAGGGGCGACGATCCTGGTCCCGGCCGGCCCGCACCGCTACACGGTCAGGCCGGGCGACACGCTCAAGATCATCGCCGCGAAGTATGGGACGACGGTGGAATTCCTGCTGACCGGCAACTCGCTGCCCAACCCGGATTTCATCTACCCCGATCAGACGATCTTCGTGCCAATCCGGTATAACGCCATGCCGCTGCCGTTTGCGCCATGACCCTTTATATCTTCTGAACGTCGTGCGCGCCGCTTTCGCGCGCCCCGGCGGCGGTCATGCGGATGAACTCGGCGCTTTGCTGCAGCTCGCCGATACAGGTCGCGCCGGCGTAACTCAGGCCGGAGCGCAGCCCGCCGATCAGCTGATGGAGGATATCGGCCACCGCGCCGCGATAAGGGACGACGGCCTCCACGCCCTCGGGCACGACCTGCTCCCAGTCCTCTGGATCCACCTCGCCGCCTTTCTCAATCGCCTGCCGGTCCACGTTGGCCGTGAGCGAGGCCATGCCGCGCACGACTTTGAAGCGCCGCCCGTCGCGCACGACGCTGGCGCCAGGGCATTCCTCGGTCCCCGCGAGCAGGCCTCCGATCATCACCGTATCCGCGCCGGCCGCCAGCGCCTTGGTCAGGTCGCCGCTGTTGCGGACGCCGCCGTCGGCGATGAGCGGGACGCCGGCCGCCCGCGCGGCCTCGGCGCAGTCCAGGATGGCCGTGAGTTGGGGCACGCCAAACCCGGTGACGACGCGGGTAATGCAGATGGACCCCGCGCCCACGCCGACTTTCACCGCGTCGGCGCCAGCCTCGGCTAAGTCCTTGATCCCCTCTGCCGTGGCGACGTTCCCGGCGATGACTTCCATCTCGGGGAACTTGCGCTTCAGCTCGCGCACCATGCGGATGGCGTGATCCGAGTGGCCGTGGGCGATGTCCACGACGAGCGCATCCGCGCCCGCCGAAACGCAGGCCTCGGCGCGCACGACGTCGGAGGCCCGCACGCCGACCGCCGCCGCGACGCGCAGGCGGCCTTTGCCGTCTTTCGTCGCCAGCGGGTGCTTCTGCAACTTGATGATGTCCTGCGCGGTGATCAGGCCGACCACCCGGCCATTGGCGTCGAGCAGAGGGAGCTTCTCGATGCGGTGCTGGTGCAGGAGCGACTTTGCCGTCTCCAGGTCGCCGCCGCCGGTCGTCGTCACGGTCACGAGCTGGTCGCGCGGAGTCATCACCGTCTCCACCGCCGCCCGCGGGTCGGGTGCGAGCAGGACGTCGCGCGTCGTCAGCATCCCCAGGAGCTGGCCGCCGCTCCCGGCGACCATCAACCCGCCGATGCCGCTCCTGGCCATCGCCTCCCGCGCGGCCTGGACGGTGGCGGCGGGCATGATCGTCGCGGGCGACTCGACGACGTAGGACTCGGCGCGTTTGACGCGGGCGACCTCGGCGGCCTGGCGCTCAGTGGGCATGAAACGGTGTATAGCGCCGACCCCCCCGGCGCGGGCCATCGCAATCGCCATCGCCGATTCGGTGACGGTGTCCATGTTGGCGCTGATGATGGGGATCGCCAGCTTGATGCGGCGCGTGAGTTGCGCAGTGGTGTTGACGGCTGTGCGGCTGGTCACGGGCGAGCGCCTGGGGACGAGCAGGACGTCGTCAAAGGTCAGGCCTTCGGTTTCGCGGATTTTCACGGGGACCTCCGGAGGGAAAATAGGGCAGCGCCGATGGCTGAATCGTACCACAGCCCCCAGACCTGTCAGGTCTGGGAGCAGAATCGCGCACTACTATGAGAACTGAACCACATGCGCAAATCAAGTAAGCGATCGGGGTTTGCGCCAGCGGTGAAACGCAAGACGAAAGTAAGCTCTCAGCGGGTAACTCCCTCACGCAAGGAGACTGGAGCGCCAGCCGACGACAAGCTACAGAGGCTCGTCTTTCGGGAAGTTGATCGCAGTCGGCTAAACGATCTGGTGACGCTCTTTGAGAGTCGCGGCGGGCCAAAAAGCTGCTGGTGCATGGTCTGGCGCGCCACACCCGCAGAGGCAAAAAGAACGGATGGCGTCAGTCGCAAGGCCGCCTTCACCCGCAGAGTGAGGCAGGGCGTCCCCGTGGGCATCATCGGATATCTGGACGGGAAGCCGGTCGCGTGGTGTTCTATAGCGCCGCGGCCAACTTACCGCGATTTAGGAGGCGTTGCGGAGGAACCAGGCGAAAATGTGTGGTCACTCGTGTGCTTCTTTGTGACCCGGGCATATCGCGGGCAGGGGATGACGGCCCGACTCATTCGTGCGGCGGTTGCACATGCCCGAAAGCGGGGCGCCACAGTTATGGAGGCCTACCCGGTTGACCCCGAGTCGCCAAGCTACCGCTTCATGGGATTTGTTGCAGCCTTTGCAAGGGCAGGCTTTGTGGAAGTAGGACGAGCAGGAACCCGGCGGCACGTGATGCGGCTGAAACTCACCCGGCCCAAACGATGACAATCACCCCGCCTCCGTCGCCAACTGCCCGCACCCGGCGTTGATGTCAATCCCCCGCCGCACGCGGATGGTGCAGGGGAGGCCGTGCTTTTCGAGGATGGCTTTGAAGGCGGCGGCGCGCTCGCGCGTCGTGGCCTGGCCCGCGTAATCGCGCGTGGGGTTGAGCGGGATGACGTTGACGTGGCACGGCAGACCGCTGGCGAGTTTGACGAAGGCGCGGGCCTGTTCGGGCGTGTCGTTCTTGCCCTGGATGAGCGCCCACTCAAACGTCACGCGGCGGCGGGTCGTTTCATAGTACTTGCGCACCGCGTCGAACAGGACGGCCAACGGATATTTCTTGTTGATCGGCAATAGCTCGGTCCGCAGAGGGTCGGTCGCCGCGTGGAGCGAGACGGCCAGGTTGACCTGCCGCTTCTCCTTGGCGAAGCGCTCGATCATCGGCGCGAGGCCCACGGTCGAGATCGTGATGCGCCGCGCGCCGAAGTTGAACCCCTGGGGATCGTTGAGAATGTCCACCGCGGCCATCGTCGCGTCGTAGTTGTGGAACGGCTCGCCCATGCCCATGACGACGACGTTGGTCAGGCGGTCGTCTTTTTGCCTGAGTTCCCGCGCGAACCACAACACCTGCTCGACGATCTCACCCGCGCTCAGGTGACGCCGGAAGCCCATCTGCCCGGTGGCGCAGAACACGCACCCCATCGCGCACCCGGCCTGCGTGGAGATGCAGACCGTCCGGCGCTTCGCGTAGCCCATCAGCACTGTCTCGATGGACTTGCCGCCGGGGAGACGAAATAACACTTTGCGCGTCTGCCCGTCCGATGACTTCGCCTCCGCCGCCGGCGTCAGGCGGCTGAACGAAAACTCGCGCCCAAGCTTTTCGCGCAGCGGTTTGGGGACGGTGGTGATGGTCGCGGGGGAGGGGACGAGGTCGCGGTAAACAGCCTGCCAGATTTGCCTGGCGCGGTAGCGGGGTTCGCCCCAGGCGGTGAGGAGGTTCTCGAGCTGGGAAAGGGGGAGGTCGGAGAAGGAGGACATTGATCATGCGCCTATCTCTCCCCCAGTTCCCTCAACCTCTGCTCCGCCTTCTTCTTCAATTCGGCGTCGGGGCTGAGGCGGGACACGTTTTTCAGGTCGGCGATGGCCTCGGCGGCGCGGCGCAGGTCAATGAGGATGAGCCCGCGGCGGTAGAGGAGTCGGAGCGAGCGGGGTTCATGCTTGAGCGCGGCGTTAATGTCCTCCAGCGCTTCGGCGTACTGGCCATTCGCCTGCCGCAGCTCGGCCCGGCGCATCCGCGCGGTGACGGCCTCCGGGTGGTCGGCCAGGACGCCGCTGTAGTCCTTGAGCGCCTGAGAATATTCCTGCGTCTCCCGGTGAATGTCGCCGCGCAGGATGATCAGGCTGTCGTCCAGCGGCATGAGTTGCAGCGCCTTCTCGACGGCGGCTAGGGCCAGTTCGTATTCCTGGAGCTTGGCGTAGAGCCGAGCCTGGTAGGCGTAGCAGCGATCGGCGGTGCGCGGCACGCGCTCCGCGATCCGGCCCAGCTCTTCAACCATCTTGCGCAGGCGCGGGCGGTCGGCGTCGGTAAACGCGGCGATGACCTGTTCGATATCGGTGAAGAAGACGTCGGTGGGGAGCATGGGCAAGTGGTCAGGGGGTCGGGTGGTCAGGTAGTCGGGTAGTCGGGAAGCCAGGGGGTTGGGTAGCGGGTCATTCTCGCAAGGCCTGGGTGATTTCTTGGATATCTTGCATGACCCACGTGGGACGATAATCGAGGCTGGTCAACTGGTCGCGGGTCGAAATCCCGGAGAGCACGAAGATGCTGCGGATGCCCGCGCGGACTGCGCCGAGGATGTCAGTCTCCAGCCGGTCGCCGATGGCCGCCGTCGCCGCGGGGTCGGCCTGAAGGCGGAGCATCGCCTGCTGGTACATGATCGGCTCCGGCTTGCCGATGATCGTCGGGGCGACCCCGGTCGCCGTCTGGAGGGCTGCAAGAATCGCGCCATTCCCGTGCGTGATGCCGTGCTCGGAGGGGAGCGTGGTGTCGGGGTTAGTGCCAATGAACCGCGCGCCCGCGCGGATGTTCAGCGTGGCGGTCGCCAGCTTGTCCCACGAGAGGCCGCGGTCCATGCCGCAGACGACGTACTGTGCATCCACCTCGTACAGGTCACACAGGTGGAACCCGGCCTCGACGAGCGCCTGCCGCAAGCCGTCCTCGCCGATGGCGTATACGCGCGCCCCGTTGGACGACTGCTGCTGGAGATATAGCGCGGCGGCCTGCGCCGAGGTCAGGATTTCGTCGCGCGCGACGGCGACGCCTATCCGGGCCAACTTCTCCAAGTATTGTTCGGGCGTTTTGCTGGCGTTGTTCGTGGCGAGGACGAAACGCCGGCCCTGGCTGCGCAAGGCCTGGAAGAACTCGACCAGCCCCGGCATCGGTCGGTCGCCCTCCCACAGCACGCCGTCCATGTCAATGATGAAGTTGCGGATGCCGCCGAGCAGGCTCATGCGAGGGATTATACCTTTAAAGACTCCTGTACACCGCCTCCAGCTTCGGGATGATCACGCTCCAATCGTAGTGCTGGCGCACAAACGCCTGCCCGGCGCGCCCAAGAGCCTGCGCCCGGTCGGGATCGGCCAGCAACGCTAAGACGGCGTCGGCGAAATCGGCGGGCGCGTCGGCGAGCAGGAGTTCCTGCCCGGACCGCACCGCGAACCCCTCCGCGCCGATGGCCGTCGAGACAATCGGGCGGGCGAGGGCCATCGCCTCCAGCAGCTTGAAGCGCGTGCCGCCGCCCATCCGCAGCGGGGCCACGTAGGCCGCTGCCTCGGCGATGAATGGCCGGACGTCCTCCACTGTTCCGGTCACCGTGACCCCGTTTGTCCCGTGCCGTTTGAGCAGGCTCGGCGCCGGTTTCTGCCCGACGATGAAAAACTGAACCTCCGGTCGCGCAGCGCGAATGCGCGGCAGGATGTCCCCCGCAAACCACAGGGCGGCGTCAATGTTGGGGCGGTAGTCCATCTTGCCGGTGAAGACGAGGCGTGAAGTGTGAAGCGTGATACGTGATGTATAGGAAGTGTACGCTTCGACGTCAATGCCGTTGGGGAGGATGACAGGATCGAGCGAGGGGACGAACTCCTTCAACACCATTGCGTCCTCGACGGAGACGCAGGTCACGGCGTCGGCCAGGCGGCAGGTTGCGGCCTCAAACCGGCGCAGACGCGGGAGTTGGAGCCAGGAGTAGGTGGCGGCGGGCCAGCGGGCCGGTTGGCGCAGGTCAGTGATGAAGGCGCGATGCTGGATGAGGTATTCGGCGTTGTGCGCGTCGTAAATGACGCGCGGCGGATGCGGCGCGGTCTGAATACGCGAGAGGTATGGGGCCATCTCCAGCCCCTCGGTGTGGGCGATGTCATACGACGTCTGGTTCAGCAGGTCCGTGAGGGCACGGTCAAACTCGGGCGACCACATCCGGCGGGCGAGGTCGGGGCGGGGGGAGGCCAGTGTCCGCAGGCGGTCAATACGAGACCGCCTCGGGGCACGGATGGCAATCACCCGACGGCAGGCTGCCTGCAATTCGGGTATGTTCGCTGATTGTCCGGCTTCTGCAAATGACAGCAGAGTGATCGTGTGCCGTTGCGAGAGGTGTTTAATCAAGCCCCAATTGCGGATAGCCGTGCCTTGCCGGGGCGGGAAAGGGAGCTGAGGGGTAAGGAAGAGCAGGTTAATGGCTGTTATCCGATGGGCTACTCTCCAGGCGCCCAGCCGGTGAGCATCGTGAGCCAAATGTCCACGGGGAAGACGAGCGTCGTTCCGACGGCTTCAGCCTCCGCCAGCGCCGCTTTGATCTTGCTTAACCCGGCGGTGTAGGCTTCGTCCGTGAGCAGGGCCAGTTGCGAAGTGCCGTGCTTTTGCAGGAAATGGCTGTCAAGCACGTCCCTGCCCATAAGCCGGTTTTGGACGCGTTCCGCTGCCTGCCATTCTACCGAATGGAAGCCCGCAGCGGTCATCCAGTCGAGGACCATGCCGCCCGACGGGAAGCGACGCAGGTCGGCTTCGCGCGTCCCCTCAAAATAGTCGTAGAGATACCAGCGGTCGCGCCCGGTATGCGGGTCCATGCAGATGACGGCGAGCGCGCCGCCGGGCCGGAGCAGGCGGCGGGCCTCGGCGATGAAGACTTGCGGCTGATCAAAGTGATGAATCGCATTGACGCAGAAGACCAGGTCAAACGCCGCCTCGGCGAAGGGAAGTTGATTCGCCCGCCCGCACACTAATGGGGCTTCGGGCAGATGTTCGCGCGCCTGCCGCAACATGCCGGGGGAAAGGTCCAGCCCACAAACTAGGCGCGCGTCGGCCCGCAGCTCCGCGAGCCAACGGCCCGTCCCACACCCGACTTCGAGGATGGCCTCTGCCTTACACTTTTGGACAAGCGAGTGCAGTTCAGTGGCTACGCCCCTGAGCGAATTGACCGCATAGCGGTGATGGTAAGCGGGCGCGATGGTGTCGTAGTTGACGCGCTCATCAGGCATGGGAGGGCGGTGGCCAGGCTCCTATGGCTGGAGTGATTCTAAATCAGCCGCAAGCAGTTTCTTCTCTTCGGGATCCGGCACCTCGTCGGCAAGGCGGAGAGCCTGCTCCAGATAGTGCCCTTTCTGCGCCTCGTTCCCTGCAACTTGCTCGGCCCTGGCAAGAGCCTCGTACGCATAGCCGACGAAAAAGGGGCCCTGGCCTTCGCCCGCTTCGAGCGCAAGACGCGCGTATCGCCTCGCGTTTTCGGCCTCCCCAAGAAGCGAGTAGATCCGGGACAACTGCCAATACCCGACGGAGAGGTGGCGCGGGGTGCAGTCGGGCCGCTGTGTCCAGTGCCATATGGATGTATGCGCGAGGCGGACCATGGCTTCGTCGTCTGCCGATGTGCGGTCGGCCTTCTCGATCAACTCCCACGCCGTATTGAAACAGTACGTGGAGAAATATGCGTGCGCGGCCTCGGGGTTGAACGCGAACTCAGGTGACATGTCGTTGGTATCCTTAGGCCATCATGCCTTCAGCCTGCCGAGAAGTTCTCGCGCTGCGTGCCCCAGCAGAACTGTATCCACCCCGGCCACAATCAACTTGAAACCTTGTTGAATATACGGCTGGACGGCTTCAGCGGTCATGCCAAAGATGCCGACCGGCACCCCGCCCGCCCGGCACACGCGCGCAATCTGCTGAATAGCGTCACGGACCGCCGGATGCTCGATCTCACCTGGCCTGCCCAAGCTGGCCGAGAGGTCGTACGGGCCGATCAGCACGGCGTCAATCCCTGGCACACGCACGATGGCTTCGATGTTCTGCACCGCCTCGGCGCTCTCGGCCTGAACCACTAGGACGATGTGATCGTTGGCCGTCCGGAGATACTCGCGCAACTGGAAGCCGTAGCGCTGCGCGCGCGCAACGCCAAGACCGCGTGAGCCAGCCGGAGGGTAGCGGGCCCATTGCACGACGCGCTCAGCCTGCTCGGCCGAGTGGACTTGGGGCACGATCAGACCGGCGGCCCCAACGTCGAGCGCCTTCTTGATGGAGATTTCGTCCAGCGCCGGGACCCGGATCAGGCACTCGATGGCTCGGCCGGCCCCTTGGAGCATGGCCTGCAACTCGCGCGCGTCAAACGTCCCGTGTTCGGCGTCAACAAAGAGCCAATCGAAGCCGGCTTCTCCCAGAAGTTCGGCCGCCTCCGGCGCGTTGAGAGTGAGGAGTGTCCCCAACAGCAGCTCACCTTGTTGAAGTCGCAGACGGAGATTGGAAGTCATGGTAGGGTCATCTATCTCTCCACGCTAAGTATAGCCCCTGTCAACTACAACGCAACATCAGGACTTTCCTACCCGCTCGTACAACGCCAGCGTCGCGCGCGCGGTTTTCTCCCAGGTAAATTTCTTCACCTGGTCAAAGCCCTTCTGCCGCATCGCCTCGCGCAGGGCGGAGTCGGTCAGCGCGCGGCGCAGGGCTTCGGCGATGTCGTCCGGGGAAGCGGGGTCCACTTTGAGCGCGGCCTCTCCGGCGATCTCCGGCAGCGAGGCGCGGTCGGCGATCACGCACGGCACCCCGCAACCCATCGCCTCAAGTACCGGAAAGCCGAAGCCTTCGTAATGCGAGGGGAGGACGAAGACGCTCGCGCCGTTGTAGACAGCGGGCAGGTCGGCGGCGGGCAGGCTTTCCAGGCGGCGGACGTGCGCTTCGAGGCCGAGGTCGCGCACGAGCGAGGCGGCCTCATCGAACAGCCAGCCCCGGTGTCCCACCGGCACGAGCGGCGGTGCGTCGGGCAACAGGCGGAGCAATTGCGCGTAGGCATGAAGCAGCCCTGGAACATTCTTCCGCGGCTCGAAGGTGCCGACGAACAGGATGTAGCCGGGCGAGAGGTCAAGCCGGGCCAGCACTGAGGAAACCGCCTCCGCCGCGAGGGGATGGAACTCTGGGTCGTGGCCGAGGTGGATGACGGTGATCTTTTCGGGTGGGACGGACAGCAGATTCACCAGGTCGTCTTTCGTCGCCTGCGAATCGGCAGAGATCGCGTTGGCCTGCCTCACTGCCCGGCGTATCTGGCCGTTGTAATAGCGGCGGCTCTCCGCCGTGAGGAATTCCGGGTGCAGCAGGAACGTCAGATCGTGCACGGTGATGATCGAGCGCCGGCAGCCCCCCAGCGGCGGGATGAAGTCGGGCGAGTGCAGGAGGTCGAGGCGGTGCGGCGCGGCTTCGACGGCGAGTGCGAAGGCTTCGAGGCGGTGGTGCGCGGGGGTCCAGCAGTCTACGCGACGGGCGCGAGGGGAGAAGGTCTCCGCGTGTCCCCGGCGGTAAAGGTGGATGTGCTCGTGCTGGGGGCTAAGCGCGGGCAGATCGGCGGCGAGATGCCGGATGTATTTCGAGATGCCGCCGCTGGTGTAATAGGTGAGCCGAACGTCGAGACCGAGACGCATGGTGCGATTATAAGTGACGGGCGACAGGTGACAAGACCCGTCACTCTCTTTCGCTTGTGCCTTAAGCCGTGCGCCTTGTATAATCTCCGCGCAGAGGAACGCGCTATGGACATCGAACAGCTTTCCAAGACGACTCAGTGGCTGGACGACGAACGCCGCAAAGACAAGCAGGAAATGGCCGCTCTCCACGAGCGGGTTACCGGCCTGGCGGCGGAAAACGCCAGTTTGCAGCGCAAGGTCCAGCAGCTTGAGTCCGACCTGGCGACCTCGACGGCCACGCTCCAGCGGCTGGCGAAAATTGACGATATCCTCGACGGCTATCGCAAGGAAATGGCCCGCCAGGTAGAGGAACTGGAACAGCGCCGGAGCGACGCGGCCCGCGAGGACGAGCGCCTCCGCAAAGTGGAACGCGAAGGCATCAACAAGTCGCTGGCCGAGCTGCGCAAGGGGATTGAGAACATCGCCCGGCTGGAACGCGAGGCGCAGGCCCGCAAGGACGAAGAAAACCGCCTCTCACGCCTCGTGGCGGAACTGCAAAATAAGGTCTCCGAGTTCAACCGCTATCTTGACGAGCGGCTGCGCTCCATCGCCGTCGTCGAGGAAGGGCGGCGGCAGGACGCCAAGCGCATCACCGAACTGCAAACCGAGTTGATCGACCTGCGCAAGCGCCTGGACGAGAACCGGGGCAAGCTCGACGTCGTCGAAGACGTGGCCCGCCGGGTGGACGCCCGCCTGGGAGAACTATTCATCGCCGAGACCGAGCGGCGCAACATGCAGACGCAGTGGCTCGACGCCCAGGCCATCGTCCAGGCCGAGCGCGACCGGGCGTGGAACGACATGCAGATCAAGGTGGACTCGGCGGTGAAGAGCATCGAAGAGTACGCGCGCAAGGTGGATCAATACGCCGAGACGAACCGCGACCTCAAACGCTCGGCGGACGAGTTCAAGCAGATGACCGAGTTCATGGAACGGCGCATCACCGAGGCCGCCGAAATCCAGCGCCTGGCCGGGGAACGTTTCCGGCAGGATTGGGCCGCCTTCCTCGCCGACGACCAGAAGCGCTGGACGACTCACATGCTGCTGCGCGACGAGCAGTGGCGCGAGCATGACCGGCTCAACATTAAGCAGCTCGAACGGCTCGAAGCCCTTGAGGAGCAGGCCGGCGAGTTGCTCGACGCCGTGCGCCACATGCAGGCCCTCGACGCTAATCGCCTGCAATCCCTGCTCACCCTCGTGCGCGAGATGGTCGCCGAATACGAGCAGCAATTCGCCAAAGTGCGCTAGTACGGACTACGCGATACGGAATACGTGCTCGGCTTGCCGCACTCCGTACTGCGTAGTCTGCATCGAACATCTCCCATGCATGTCATCGGCACTGCCGGCCACGTTGACCACGGCAAATCCACTCTCGTCGAGGCCCTGACCGGCATCAATCCCGACCGTCTGAAGGAAGAACGCGAACGCCAGATGACGATTGACCTCGGCTTCGCGTGGCTCACGCTCCCCGGCGGCGAATCTGTCGGCGTGATCGACGTCCCCGGCCACCGCGATTTCATCGAGAACATGCTCGCCGGGGTAGGGGGGATTGACGCCGCCCTGTTCGTCGTCGCCGCCGACGAGGGCGTGATGCCTCAGACCCGTGAGCATCTGGCCATCCTCGATCTGCTGCAAATTCCGGCGGGCGTGATGGCGCTGACGAAATCAGACCTGGTGGACGCGGAGTGGCTGAGTCTGGTCTCGGCGGATGTCGCCGCGTCCGTGCGCGGGACGGCCCTCGACGGCGCGCCGATCGTCGCGGTCTCCGCCCGCATGGGGGATGGTCTGCCCCAACTCAAACAGGCCCTGCAACGGGTTCTCTCCGCCCGGCCGCTGCGCCCGGACCTCGGGCGGCCTCGCCTCCCGATTGACCGCGTGTTCACCCTCTCCGGCTTCGGAACGGTCGTCACCGGCACGCTCGGCGACGGCGCGCTCGCGCTCGGCGAGGAAGTGGAAATCCTCCCCGCCGGATTCACCGCGCGCATCCGGGGTCTGCAAACCCACAAGACGAAGATTGAGCGCGCAGTCCCCGGCAGCCGGGTCGCGGTCAACCTTTCCGGCGTCGAGATCAACCAGCTCAGGCGCGGCATGGTCCTCGCGCATCCCGGCGTTTTTCGCCCGACCAACTTTCTTGACGGGCGCTTCCGCCACCTGCCTGACGCGGATTTGCCTCTGAAGCACAACGCCGAAGTCAAATTTTTCGTCGGCGCGGCGGAGGTCCTGGCAACGGTGCGGCTGCTGGAGCATGAGATGCTTGCTCCGGGCGAATCCGGCTGGATGCAACTCCAGCTCGCCGAGCCGGTCGTCGTCGCCAAAGGCGACCGCTTCATCCTCCGTCGTCCCTCGCCAGGCGCGACCATCGGCGGCGGGGCGGTCGTTGACCCACACCCCAAACGCCGCCACAAGCGGCGTGACGCCGCCGTCCTCGCCCGGCTCGAGGTCCTGTCACGAGGCACGCCCGGCGAGATGCTCCTGCAGGCCCTCGACACCCTCGGCCCTGCGCCGCTGAAGGACGCCCTCCAGAAGGCCGGCTTCGACAAAGCCTCCGCCGCCGAAGCGCTGGAGGAAATCTCAGATCAACTTATCCGGCTCGACGGCGATGCGCTGGTCATTTCAAAGGCCGCGTGGCGCAAGTTTGAGGACGATTTGGGCCAGTGGCTTCATGCCTATCACTCAGCCCATCCTCTCCGGGTCGGGATGCCGCGCGAGGAACTCAAGAGCCGCCTGAAACTCAGCCCCAGAATCTTCAACGCCTTCCTTGCCCGCGCCGCCGAAGCGGGGAGCGTCGTCGCCGCGGGCGCGGTCGCCCGCCTGCCGAGCCACACGGTCCAATTCACGGCGGTGCAGCAGGCCGCCATCCATGCCGTGCTCGCCGATTTTTGGCGCGAGCCGTATAACACCCCCTCGGCTAAAGACTGCCTCGCCCGCCTCGGCGAGGAAGTGCTCAATGCCCTCCTCGAACAGGGGGCGCTCGTCCAACTCTCCGCCGACGTGCTGCTGCTCTCCGAAACCTACGCGGCGACGGTCGAGCGCCTCAAGGCTCACCTCCGCGCGCACGGCAAGGTCACCGTCGCAGAGGTCCGCGACCTGTTCTCGACCTCGCGCAAATATGCGCTGGCGTTGATGGAATATCTGGATGCTCAGGGTGTGACGAAACGGGTCGGAGATGAGAGAGTGTTGAAAGGGTGACATGCGACGCGCGTCAGGCGTCCAGTGCCCGTTCATGTCACGTGTCACACGTCACGCGTCACGTTTTGTGATACACTTCCGCCGATGAACGCCCAGGCTGCGGGTGAAATCCGTTACTACCAGTTCGATAACCTCGACCACCCTGACCTCGTCCACGGCGTCTTCTCCCGGCGCGGAGGCGCAAGCGCCGGGGCGTATGCCTCGCTCAACCTCTCCATCAGCACCGGCGACGCGCGCGAGAACGTCCGCGAAAACCGCCGCCGCGCGTTTCACGCCCTGGGCCGCGAACCGGAATCTATCGCCGACCTCTGGCAGGTCCATTCCGCCGACGTAGTGGTCGTGGACGAGCCACGCGGCGAAAACTATCACTCCGAGAAGGCTGACGCGTTGCTGACGAATAATCCCGCCGTGACGCTGTTCCTGCGCTTCGCCGACTGTGTGCCCATTCTGCTGTTTGACCCGAAACGCCACGCGGCTGGCATCGTCCATGCAGGCTGGAAGGGCACACTGCTCAAAGCCCCTGCGGCAGCGGTGAGGGCCATGGCCGAACAGTACGGCTCCCGCCCGGCCGATCTCCTCGCGGGCATTGGGCCGTCCATCGGGCCGTGCCATTACGAAGTCGGGCCGGAGGTCGTCGAACGGACGCGGGCGGCGTTTCCCGCGGCGGACGAGCTGCTGGCGCGAGTGAACGGCGGTTACCATCTCGACTTGTGGGCCGCGAACGCCCGCGCTCTCCGGGAAGCAGGCGTCGAGCAGATCGAGACGAGTTGTCTCTGCACCGCCTGCCGCACCGACGAGTTCTTCTCGCATCGGGGGGAGAAGGGAAAGACCGGGCGGTTCGGGGCGCTGATTGCCTTGCGATAGGGCCAACGGATGGAACGGATAACAAAAATCTGTTCCCTCCATGCAATCCGTTGACTAACTTGGGCAGGACACTTTCAGAGAACATTTCCAAGGTCAAGGGGCGCATTGCCGAGGCGGCGCAGCGGGCGGGGCGCGACCCGGCGGAGATCACGCTCGTCGCTGTGACCAAAACGCATCCGGCTGAAGTCGTCCGGGCCGCCGCCGCGTTGGGACTGACGGACTTCGGCGAGAATCGCATTGAAGAGGCCGCGCCGAAAATGCTATCCGTGGCTGATCCCGCCCTGTGTTGGCACATGATCGGCCACGTGCAGAGCCGCAAGGCGCGCGACGTGGCGATCGCCGGGTTTGGAATAGTGCATTCGGTTGACTCGCTCAAACTCGCTGAACGCCTGAGCCGTTTTGCGGAGGAAGCGAGGCGCGTTCAGCCGGTCCTGCTTGAGTGCAACGTCTCGGGCGATGACGCCAAGGCGGGTTTTGCCGCGCACAATCCGGCGAGTTGGGATAAACTATTACCTGAGATCGAAAAGATCTTGGCGTTGCCCGGCATACGTGCGCAGGGGCTAATGACGATGGCCCCGATCGTCCCGGCGCCGGGGGCCGCCCGGCCTTACTTTGCGCGCCTGCGCGAACTGCGCGACTATCTGCGGGCGCGCCTGCCGCCGGGCGAGGGCGACTGGCGCGTCCTGTCGATGGGCATGACCGACGACTTTGAGGCCGGG
>DATDRS010000300.1:0-5191 GCA_035291605.1 Anaerolineales bacterium
GCCCGGCCAATCCCATCCTCGGCGCGGATCTTTTCGCCCAACACCCTGGCGCGCTCTTTCATCTCCGGGTCCGTGGCGGCGATGCGGATCGCCTCGCCCAGGTTCTCCGCCGTTACCTTAGGGCGTGGAATGGGCTTTGGCCCTACGCCGAGGGCTGCGACGCGCCCGCCCCAAAACGGCTGGTCGGCCATGTGGGGCACGACCAGGGTGGGGACCCCTGCGCGCAGACCGGCCGCCGTCGTGCCCGCGCCGCCGTGATGCGCCACCGCCGCCATGCGCGGATACAGCCAACTGTGCGGCGCAGCGTCGAGCCGGAAAATCGTCGAGGGCAAGTCCTCTCCACCGAGGCCGGCCCAGCCCGCGAGCAGGACCGCGCGCCGCCCGCTCCGGCTCACGGCCTCCGCCACCAGCCGCGTGATTTTCTGCGGGTCACGGCCCGTCATGCTCCCAAAGCCGATGCAAACCGGCGGTTCCCCGGCTTCGATGAACTCCACCAGTGCGGGCGGCGGCGACGAGTGATCGCGTTCATCCAGGAACCAGTAGCCGGTGGTGTAGTAGTTAGCGGGCCAATCGGATGGGTGCGGCACGACGTGCGGGCTGTAGCCATGTACGACCAGCATTCTACGGCGGGCATCGAGATTCTGTCTCAGGCTTTGGGGCGGCAGCCCCAGCACCTGCTGGCGGAAGCGGTTGGCTGGAGCGCCATAGAGCTGCCAGGGCATCGTTTCCACCAGCGCCCTGCCAAACAGATAATTGAGCGCGCTCTCACGACTGGGCGCGGGCGCGTTGATGGTCGCCGCGCCGCTGTGGGTGGCGATGAGCGAAGGCTGGAGCGGCATGCTGATGTGCCTGGCCCGGAGTTTCTCGGCAATGGAAACGGCGTACAGGTCCGAGGTGAAACTGCTGACAATCGCCCCGGCGTCCTGGCAGGCATTCCACGCGTCCATGATCATCGCCCAACCCGACTGGTCGAGCAGCGCCTTCATCACGCGCAGCTGCCGGATGGGGTTGTTGCCCTGCTCCACCCAGTCCTGGCCGCCCTCGCTTTCCATGATGGCCTGAATGTCAATCGAGGCCGCCGCCGCTTCAAGGCCGTGGCTTTCAATCCACGCCTTGAAGTGCGCGCTGGCCAGGATGCACACGTGATGGCCTTTGACCTTGAGCGCCTGGCCCAAAGCAATCGCCGGCTGCACATCGCCGCGCGTCCCAAAAGCAATAAAAGTGATCCGCATTCCTTCTCTGTCTACTGCCTACTGACGACTGGTGATTGATTACTGATTACTGATCACTGATCACTGATTACTGTTCCCCGCCAATCGCCCCTCCAGCCGCTCCACTTCCTCCAACAGCCGCTTCCGCCCTCCGCTCTCGGCGATCTGCCGCGCTTCGGCCAGGCATTTGCGGGCCTCGTCGGGCGGCAGGAGAGGCGCGAGCCACAACCGGATCTGCGCGGCAAGGTGGCGCGTTCCCAGCGCGTCGGCGCGAGCCAGCGCGGTCGAGAAGCGGTGCACGGCGAGAGTCGTCTGCCCGCGTTCGCGCGCCACCAGGCCCAGGTTCGCCGTGAGACCGGCGATCCGCTCCGGGATGGCGAAGCGCTTTGCGAGGGCCAGGCCTTCCACGAAATGCGCCTCGGCGGTCTCCAGGTCGCGCGCGGCGAGCGCAATTTCACCGCGCGTGGAGTGCAGATACGGCAACAGCGGCAACACACCTTTTTCCCGCGCGAGTTGGAGGCCAGCCTGAACGTGCTCAAGCGCCTGGGGATCGCGCAGCAAGTGCAGATGATAGGCGAGGTTATTGTGCGCCAACGTCGCCCAGGTCACCGCGTCCACGCGGGCCGACTGAAGCGCGATGGCGAGCGCCTCGCGGTAGAGCGCGACCGCCTGCGGGAGGTCGCCCTGCTGCGCGGCGACGCCGCCCAGTTCGAACTTGATTTGAGCCAGGTCATCGGTCTCGCCGCGGGCCACGCACAACGCCTCGGCGTTTTTCAGATGTTCCTGCGCGCCGGCGAGGTCGGAGCCTTCGATCGAGAGGCAAGCCCCCCATACGAACTCGGCCAGCACGGACTTCTCAGGCCGCCCGAGGGCGCGGACCTGCCGGGCCAGCGCAATCACTTCGGCAAAGCGCGCCTGCTGCAACAGCGAGATGGCCAGGGCCAACTGCGCGTCGTCGGTTTGCAGGTCGCCCGCCCCGGCCTCCGATTGAGCCAGCGTGAGCGCCGCGTGAAACGCCTCCGAGGCCGGAGCCGCCTGCCCGGCCTGCAAATGCGCGCTGCCCAGCGCCATGAGGATCGCCGCGCGCTGCGCGCCCTCGGTTTCGCCGTGGAGGGCCTGCTCGTAGAACCCAATCGCCTCGGCCCACGCCGCCATGCGCGCGGCATGCTGCCCGGCGCGAAAGGCGTAAGGCGCGGCCCGGTCAGGCGCATGGCCTTCGCTAAAGTGAAACGCCAACCGCCCGGCGAGGGCGTCGAGGTCGGTACGTCCGTACAGGTTTTCCATCGCTTCGGCTACGCGACGATGAAGGAGGCGATGACGCAATTCGCCAATTTCGCGGTAAGCCACTTCCAGCGTCAGGCTATGGTCGAAGGTGTAGAGGCGGCCCGACATGTCATTCGGGCTGGGATAGACAAGGCCAGCCGCGCGAAGCTCATCCAATGCATCGAGCGCGGCGGGTTCGGAGAGAGCGGCAGCGCGGGCGCACACGTCAAATTCAAAATCGCGCCCCATGGCCACGGCGGCATCCAGCATCCGCCGCGCCGGATCGGACAGGCGCGCCAGGCGTGACTGGATCAGCGCGAAAACAGTTTGCGGGACAAGCGGTGCGGTCGAAAGCGCGTTGAGATCGAGGCTGTCATCCGCACGGAGAATATCGTTCGCGCGAGCGTGGCGCACGAGCTCGGCCAGGATGTACGGGTTCCCCTCCGAAGCGCGGGCCAGCCAATCCGCGAGGGCCGGGGCGAACTGCGGGCTGAGGCGCTGCGCGAGGGCCAGGATCTCGTCGGGCGAGAAGCGCCTGAGGTCGAGGACAGTCAGGCGGCCCTCGCGCATGAGATTCTGCTGAAACAGCGCCAGCGGTGAGCGCGGCTCGACCGGGCGGGCCGTCCCCAAAAGGAAAACCCGAGCGGCGTCGCCCGCGCGTGCGAGGTACCCCAGCAGGGCCAGCGTGGCAGCGTCGGCCCACTGCAAATCGTCGAGGACGAGGACGACCGGGCGCGAGGCGGCGCCGGAGAGCGCGATCAGGAACCGGCGCAGGCCCTCCCACAGCCGCGACTCTTCGGCGCTGGGGATGGTCGCGTTCCAGCGGAGCGTTTCGGCGCGCGCGGCGGGCAAGGCCTCCCGGAGCTCGGGGAGCAGGCGCGCTATTTCCGCCAGCCAGAGCGGCGCGAGGTCGAGGCCCGCGCGGAGGGCCAACCAATCGGGCCGCGCCAGCACGCTGCGCAGAGCTTCGATGACCGGCTGATACGGGAGCGCCTGCTCCAATTCACGCGCTCCGCCCACCAACCCCAGCGCGTCCGAAACGCGTATGAACTCGTCGGCCAGGCGCGTTTTGCCGATGCCCGGCTCGCCCTCGACGAGCGTGAGCTGGCGCGCGCCTCTCGCGAGCAGTTCGCGCAACATCTGAAGTTCTTCCGTGCGCCCGGCGAAAGGCAGGGAAGGGGTAATGAGTAATTGGAGATCAGGGATTGGAGATTGGGCGCTTGGGGTTCGGGATTTGTGGCTTGGGATTTCCAGGGCATCGGTGATGATGGCGTCATACAATGCCCGCGTTTCCGCCATTGGCGGGATGCCCATCTCCGCGTCGAGCAGTTTACGTAAGTGGTCATAGCGGCGGATAGCGCCAGTGCGGTCCCCGCCAAGATAGTGCAGGCGGATGGCGGCGCGCTGCAGGTCTTCCTGCAAGGGGTCAAATTCCAACGCGCGGTTCAGGGCGTCGAGGGCAATCGGGTAGTCCGCGCGAGCTTCGTGCTGCTCGGCAAGCGTCGTGAAGCCGCGCACGGCCAGGCGGCGGTAGCGCTCCCGTTCGGCCGAGATCCAGTCGTCGAATTCGGGCGCGTCAGGGAGGGTGAAGCCTTCGAGAAAGTCGCCACGGTAAAGCGAGAGGACAGAGGTTGGAGATTGGAGATGAGGGCCTGGGGATCGGAGAGCTCGCTCGAACTGGCGGGCATCCACTTCCGCCTCGGACGCAAGTCCGAGGGTGTTCTCCTCCACCAACAGCGCCGGACCCAGCGCCTTGCGCAGGCCGTGCAGGGTAGTGCGCAGCACCTGCTGCGCGGCGGGGCGATTCTGGTCGGGCCAGAAGAGCGCGAGCAGGTGATCGCGGGTGAGCGGGCGAACGTGCGCGGCGAGATAGTAGATCAGGGCGCGGCTCTTGCGGCGCGGGATGGTGAGCGGACGCCCGTCGAGCAGCAGTTGCGGTGAACCAAGGAGCTGGACGGACAACATGCGGTTGAGTATAGCATGAGGGAAGGCGACGAAAGAGGGTGACCATACCATTGGACAGGGCAGCGGATGGGTGGCAACGGATAATACGTCAATCAGCAAAACACCCTGCCATGTTATACTCAGCCTATCACGAAATCTCCTCACAGTAGCGACTTGAGTCGCGTTTTTCAGCCGACGACTGAGGTCATCACTCAGAAAGAAGGAACATAACTATGGCCGTCACAGCCCAGGAAACATTTGAATATCACACCCGAGGGCGCCCCGGAAAGATCGAAGTCGTGCCGTCCAAGCCAATGGCGACGCAGCGCGACCTGTCGTTGGCCTACACCCCCGGCGTGGCGCAGGTGGTGGAGGAAGTGGAGCGCCGCCCCGAAGCGGCGTACGAGTATACCGCCAAAGCCAACCTCGTCGCCGTCGTCTCCAACGGCACCGCCATCCTCGGCCTCGGCGACCGGGGTGCGCTGGCCTCCAAGCCGGTGATGGAAGGCAAGGGCGTGCTCTTTAAGCGCTTCGCCGACGTGGACGTGTTCGACCTCGAACTGGACACGCACGACGCCGACGAGATCATCCGGGTCGTCAAAGCCATCGCGCCCACTTTCGGCGGCATCAACCTCGAAGACATCAAAGCCCCGGAGTGCTTTTACATCGAGCGCACCCTGCGCGAACAACTCGACATCCCGGTCTTCCACGACGACCAGCACGGCACCGCCATCATCTCCAGCGCCGCGCTGCTCAACGCGATGGAGGTCACG
>DATDRS010000301.1:0-6290 GCA_035291605.1 Anaerolineales bacterium
GCGAGGGTTTTCAACAGCAGCCGCAGGGAGGCGAGGTATTGGGCTTGCAAGGCTTGCGGGTCGAGCGGCTTCACCCGTTCGAGCGCCGCGCCTTCCAAATCCAGTGAGAGCAGATGCCCAAGATAGGGATACACGTCGAGCATCGCCTCGCCAAACAACTCTTCAGTCCTGGATTTGAGCGCAGCGTGCGCTTCAGGCTCGCCCGCCGCCGCCGGGACTCCGATCAACGAGCGGAGCACGTCGAGCAGCAAGTGATAGGCCAGCCCCTGGCCGTAGGAGAGGCAGTGGCCTTCGGCCCATTGGAGGTTGGAAGTTGGAGGTTGGAAGTTAGAGGGCGGGATTTGGGCATTGGGGTTTGGGATTTGCCCTTCCGCTGCTTTTTTCCACTCAGCGATCAGGCGGGTCTTGCCGAGGCCGGCTTCGCCGATGATGGCGACGGCGCGGCCCAGCCCCCCTTGCACTGCGGCGCTGGCCTTAAGCGCGGACTGCAACTCGGCGTCGCGCCCGACCATCGGGCTTTCGAGTCCGGCGAGGCCGCGCACCCGGCCCGGCGCGGCCTTGACCGCGCGGACCTCGTACACGCGCACGGGTTCGGCCTTGCCCTTCACCTCGATCAGGCCGAGGTCGGCGCAGTCGAACACGGGCGCAATAAAGCGGTAGGTGTTCTCCGAGATCAGCGCGGACATGGGGCGCGCGGCCGATTGCATGCGCGCGGCGAGGTTCACGGCGTCGCCCATCGCCGTGTACTCGAACTTGAGGTTGCTGCCCACATCGCCGACGACGACCGGCCCGGTGTTCAGGCCGACGCGCATTTGAAATTCAATGTTGTGCCTGGGGCGCGCCTCGTCCGCGTACCGGCGCACTGCCTCCAGCAAATCCAGCGCGGCGCGCACGGCCCGCGCCGGGTCGTCCTCGTGCGCGACCGGCGCGCCGAAGAAGGCCAGGATCGCATCGCCCAGCAGACGCGCGATCGTCCCCTCGTATCGGTAGATCGTCGGGGAGATGCGGTCGAAGGCGCGGTTCATAATGTTCGTCCAGTCCTCGGGGTCAAAGCGTTCCGCGAGGGTCGTGGAGCCGACGACGTCGGCGAAGAGGCAGGTGACGATCTTGCGCTCCCCGGCCAGGTGCGCGGCGCGCATCTTCTGCGCGAGCGGCTCCGGCGTGGCGGCGGCGACGCGGTTGAAGCGCGCTTCTTCCACGGGAGTGCTCGCAGCGGAGACGGGCTGGCCGCAGTTCATGCAGAACCGCGCGCCGGCGGGCAGCTCGCTCTGGCAGTTGGAGCAGCGGTTGCCGAGCGGCGCGCCGCAGTTCAGGCAGAATTTCGCGTGGCCGGGATTCTCAGCCGCACATTTGGGACATTGCATAAACAGTTCTCCTTGACCAGAGGGCAGGGCTGAACTTTAGTGCGCCCATTATAGGTCAAAGTTATCCGAACGCATTAACGCTTCGCAGATGCTTTTGGGCGTACAATACCCCCATGTTGCGCGTCCTGATCGCCTCCCCCTACCCGGCCATGCGCGTCGGGTTGCATGCCTTGTTGGAAGACGCCGGCCGGGGCGTGGCGACGGTGGTGGGAGAAGCCGATTCGGTGGAGGTGGCTCTGGAGTGGACACGCGCAACCCAGCCACAGGTCGTGTTCTTTGATTTGGCCCTTGACCCTGACGACGAATTGAGCGGCTTGTGGCGGCTGCGGCAGGCTTACCCCTCGGCGGCGGTCCTGGCCCTCGCGGACTCGAACAGGGACAGCCGGATGCTGACGGCGTTGCAGGCCGGCGCGCGAGGCTGCCTTCCCAAAACGGCGACCGGCCCCGAATTGATCGAGGCAGCTCAGGGCATCCTCGACGGCGAACCCATCCTGCCCGCCTCGGCGACGGCGGCGCTGCTGGAACAATTGCGCGGCGACCGCCCCACCGAGACCCTGACCCCGCGCGAGTCTGAGGTGTTGCGCCACGTGGCTGCTGGGCTGACAAACAAGGCTATCGCGCTGAGGCTGGGCATCAGCGAGCATACGGTCAAGTTCCATTTAGGTTCGGCGATGAGCAAGCTCGGCGCGGCCTCGCGGGCCGAAGCGGTGGCCGTGGCGATGAGGCGGGGGTTGATTTCGGTGTAGGGGTAAACCTACGTGTTTGCCTGGTGGCAGGTCAGAACCACCCATGGACGCAGATGGCCCTCCTCCCCTTTCGGCTAGCCTGTTTAGCGCCAGATGGAGGAGGGCGGGGCGGGGGTGAGATGCTATGCTGTGAGCATCAACTAGAAGAGAAAGAGAGATAGATCAAGATGAGCGAACTTCAGAAATTCTCAGATGGTTTCGCGGCAGCGGTGGAGAAAGCCGGACAGTCGGTTGTCACCGTGGATGCGCGGGGGCGGTTCCCGGCGACCGGCGTGATCTGGAGCGCGGACGGCGAGATTCTCACCGCCGATCATGTGGTTCAGCGCGACGAAAACATCAAGGTGACCCTGCCGGACGGCAAGGAGTACAGCGCGGCGCTCAAAGGGCGCGACCCGGCGAGCGACCTGGCGCTCCTGAAGATTGACGCTGCCGGCCTGGCGCTGCCGGGGTTCGCGGAGGCAGTGAAGGTCGGACACCTGGTCTTCGCCGTCGGCCGCCCGGACGATCTGCAGGCGACGTTGGGGAGCGTAGTCGCCGTGGGGGGGCCGGTGCGCGGGCGGCATCGCTGGCTGGAGACCTACATCCAGTCGGATGTGACGATGTACCCCGGCTTCTCCGGCGGCCCGTTGGTGGATGCGAGCGGGCGCGTGCTCGGCCTCAACAGCAGCGCGCTGGCGCGCGGCGCGAGCCTCGCCATTCCGGCGGCGGCTGCGCGCGCTGTGGCCGACGCCCTGCGCCGGGATGGGCGGGTGAAGCGCGGTTTCCTCGGCGTAAGCACCCAGCCGGTGATGCTGGCGGAGGCCGTCGCCGCCCGGCTGAACCAGCCGAGCGGGTTGATGGTTATCGGCCTGGAAAAGGACGGCCCGGCGGAGAAGGGCGGGTTGATGCAGGGCGACGTGCTGGTGGGCGTGCGGGGCGAGGCCGTGGCTGACATCGAGGACCTGCAGAACGCTCTTGGCGCGGAGACAGTGGGCAAGCTGGTGACGGTGAAAGTCGTCCGGGGCGGGGAGGTCAAGGAGATCAGCGTGACGGTGGGCGAACGCCCGTAGGGGCGGGCTTCACCTGTGCCTGCGGCCCAGGCAAACCCACCCGTTCAGGTGCGGCGCGCTTCTGCCCTCTTCGCTTTGCGCGAAAGGGGGTGCGGAAGCGCGTCGCACCTTTTATTTGGGGGGAAAGGAACCCGCCGGACGTTTAGTCCGGCGGGGGCGTGCTAGCTGCTTTTCGAGGGGAGGAACTTGGTCATCGTCGTCCCGCAGACCGGGCACTTGCCCTTGGCCGCGGGTTTGCCATTCTTGGTCGTCACCACCTGGACTTCGGTCATTTTCCGGGTGGCCTTGCACTTGACGCAGTAGGCTTCGACTTCGGCCGGAGCCTGGGTGGAAGCAGTGTCGGGTAGGGCCATGATAATTTCTCCTTTAGCACCTGACGGTTGAGGGGCGGGGCCAGCGCTTTCTACCCCTGCCGGGTGAGGATGCTACCATACGCCCATAGAGCGTGCAAGGTGACAATAAACCATTTGTTCTAAAATTTGACTTTGGAGCGTCGGATGTGTTATAAGCGCGAAGTCGCTCATTTCATGCGTCAGACACAGGTCAGTTCATGCTCAGAGAACGGGTTTCCGACGAAGTTTACATTTTTACTAGCGAGGTTTACGCCCAGGTGACGTCCGGGGTGGTCATCGGCCCGGAATGGGCGGTGCTCATTGATACCCTGGCTTTCCCTGTGGAGACGCTCGAAATCAAGGACTTTATCGAAAACCGGCTAGGGACGAGGGTGAGATACGTGGTCCAGACCCACTACCACGCCGATCATACCAATGGGACGTGCTTTTTCCCCGGCGCAGAGGTAGTCGCTCACCGGTTGTGCCGCGAGCGGCTCGACACGGTGGGCCGCAAGGGGCTGGCGCGGGCCAAAGAGCTGTCTCCGGAATTGGCCCGGTTGGAGGTCGTCCTGCCGGCCGTTCTGCTCGCCAACGGCCCCCTCCAGCTTCACCTCGGCAAGAAGACGCTCCAGTTGTTCCCCACTCCCGGCCACTCGCCAGACTCGATCTCGGCTTTACTGAAAGAGGATCGCATCCTGTTCGCCGGGGACATGATGATGCCGCTGCCCTATCTGGTGGACGGCGACATGGACGATATGATCCGCTCGCTGCAATGCATCCCGACCATGGGGCTGGAGAACGTGGTGCAGGGGCATGGGGAGGTGATCTTGCGCGGCGAGATTGACGAGGCGGTGAAGTCCAACCTGAAATACCTGGACAACCTGCGCAGGAAAGTAGGGTCCGTTGTCAAAAGGAAGAAGCCGCGCGAGGCGGTGCGCAATATCGCCATCGAGAGTTGCGGCAAAAGCCGCATCCCGCTCAATGGGCTGGTGAGCCAACTGCACCTGGCCAACTGCCTGGCGTTGTATGACCGGCTGGCAGTTAGCGGGTAGCAGAGAGCAGATGGCGGATGGCAGATGGCGTATTATATATTCCGTTGCCATCGGCTATCAGCCATAAGCCATCAGCGATAAGCCAATGACGGTCCAGGAAATTCTCGAGGCCATCGCCGCCTTGACGGAAGTCGAGCGCCTGGACTTGCTTTCGCGGTTGCGCGAGATTTACGCGGCTGAGCCGCGCCCCGCGCCGCTGGATAGGGCGGTGAGCGGGGATTGGGAACGCCGCGCCGACTTCATGCTCGTGTTCGACGGCGGGAGCCAGGGCAATCCCGGCCCGGCCTATGGCAGTTACGCGATTGTTGACGATAAAGGAGAGGTCAAAGTCGAGCGCCTGTCGTTCGACGTGCCGCTGACGAATAACGAGGCGGAGTATCACACCCTGCTGGCTGCCATCCGCGCCCTCCAGCGCCGGGTCGGCGGGCGCGCCGGGCGTGTCGTCGTCGTCGTGCGCGGGGACAGCCAGCTGGTGATTGAACAAGTCTCCGGAAACTGGCAGGCCAAAGAACCGCGTATGCGCCAACTCGCGGACGAAGCCCGGCAGTTGCTCGGCAAATTCAAGCGCTACCGGCTGATCTGGCAGCCCCGCGAGGACACGGTGAGGATGTTGGGGCATTGAGAAGATTGGGCGATTGGGTCATTGAGTTACTGGAGTGCATCTCAAATAGGCCCCAGAGATTAGAGATGGCAATCCTTGACTTGGCTTCTCGATTTATGGCATAATCCAGCACAACAGAACATCGGCGTTGATGGAAACGAGTAGGCCGGGGGGACCCCCCAGAGAGTCTGGCGCAAAGTGGTGTGAGCCGGACGGGTCAGCCCGACTGAAAATCCTTCCGGAGCCGCGAAGTGAAAAGTGAACAGTCATCAATGATCGGTGACCAGTGATCAGCGAGGGTTGGTCACAGATTACTGATCACTGGTCACTGATTAGCCGCCGCCGGGGCCGTCCCCCGTTATCAAAGCGCGGGCATGAACACGTGTCCGACGGAGTGGCCGCCTGATTCGGGCGGCAACCGGGGTGGTACCACGAGAGTCGTTTGACTCCCGTCCCTGTTGGGATGGGAGTTTTTTGTTTACCTCATCCTCGCCCCCTCTCCTGAGCCACAGGCTCAGGAGAGGGGGCCGGGGGTGAGGACGGAGCCAACATGACTGAACCTCTGTATCATACCGACGCCTACCTGAAAGAATTCGACGCGGTCGTGACCGCCGTCGAAGGCAACGCCGTGGCGCTCGACCGCACCGGGTTTTATCCAGGCGGCGGCGGGCAACCCAACGACCTGGGCCTGCTCTCCAGCGGCCTTAAAATCTGGAATGTGACTAAGGTCCGCAAGGCGGGCGAGGCGATCTGGCACGAGTTGGACGCAGACCTGACCGGCCTTCACGCAGCAGACCGGTCAGGTCTGAAGGTACATGGGCGTATTGATTGGACGCGCCGCTATCAGCTCATGCGGACGCACACCGCCATGCACATCCTGTGCGGCGTGATCTTCCGCGACTACGGCGCGAGCGTGACCGGCGGCAACATGGAGCCGCTCAAGGGCCGGATGGACTTCGAGTTCGAGACCATGCGGCAGGAGTTCGTCAAAGAGATCGAGGTGAAGATCAACGTCGAAGTCGCCGCCGCTCGCCCGATCAAGGTCAAAATCCTTCCGCGCGCGGAGGCCTTCCAGATCCCCGACCTCATCCGCACGAAGATCAACCTGCTGCCCGAGGGCATCGCCGAGGTGCGGACGGTAGAGAT
>DATDRS010000302.1:0-7704 GCA_035291605.1 Anaerolineales bacterium
CGTAGAGGTCGCGCAGGAGGTCGGCGTGGACGCGGGCGAGGACCTCACCCCCCTCCTGCTGGCGCGTCTCCATCGCCCTGGGCGATGGAGAGGGGGAGTCCAGGGGGATGCCCGCTTCGTGAATGCAGCGCCCGGCTAACACCGGGTTGTGCGGGCGCACGGCTTCGATCAGGCGCGCCGAGTCGTCGGCCAAACCGCAGGCCAGAATCGTAGTCACTTCCCAGCCGGTGGCGGGCGGCTCAGGCAGGGGATCCCACTCGCCGACGTTGGCCGGGGGCATCTCGGCGGCCAGCCGTTGGCTCTTCCACAGCGCCGTCAGGTCTTCGCCCGCTTCAAAGCGGCGCAGGAGTTCCAACGCGGCGAAGTATTCCTGGAGGAGGTGATGATAGAACCGCACCTCCGGCTCAGTGGCCGGGTCGAGAATCGTCGCCGCCCGCCCGAAGCGAAACAGGTCGGCGGGCTTGAGGGGAATCTCGTCGCCATCCAGCTCGACGGACCTGGGCACAGCCGCGCGGGCCACTTGAAAGCTGAACGTGGTGCTTTCTCCTTGCGCCTGCATGGCGTACGCCAATTGGGATAGCGCGCTGATTTGCGCGGCGCGCGGCAGCCAGCCGGGATGCGCCAGTTTTTCCTCGCGCGCGAATAATTCCCCCGCGAACCATTCCAGCAGGCGGCCCCGGTTGCTCATTTCACGTTGATTGGAGCGATAGGCGCTGACGAGCAGGGAGAGATTGAACGGGTTGCGCGCCATCTCGTGCAGGCGGGCCCGCGGGTCGTCGAGCAAAGCCTGCAGGCCTTGAGCGTTATTGCGCGCGAGATAGTCGGCGATGCGCGGCGGGTCGAGCGGCTCCACGCGCACGCGGGGCAAATCCAACAGTGGCGCATCGTCGGCGCGGCTGGTGAAAGCAATGCGGCTTGCGCCCAGGTGGTCTTGCACAAAAATGCGCCAGTCTTTCAAGCGTTCGTCGCGGTTATCGCGCGGGAGTTCGTTCACGCCGTCGGCGAGAATCACCGCCTGCCCCTCGGCCAGCGCGCGGGCGAAGTTGGAACCGAGGCGGCTTTCCCATTCGGCGCGCAGGAATTCCAACGGCGCGCGATGCTTTTGCTGGCTGAGGCGCACAAAAAGCGGGATGAGACCGGCGCGGGTCTGCAAACGCCGGCGGGCGGTCTCGTAGGCGTGTTTTTGTAACGTGATGGTCTTGCCCGCGCCCGGCTCGCCGAGAATGATGAAGGCCGTGTGCCGGTCGAAGGCTTGGGTGATGTCTTCGAGCGGAATGCTGGTGGGTTGGGCCTCGGGCCCTGCGCCTGGCGGCGGGCGGAATTCGGTGTAGGCCACGGGCAGGTCGAGGTTCTCAATCACGCGCTTCACGTCCATGCGCGCGGCGAGCGGGATGAACTTGGTGGCCCAGATCTGATAGTCGCGCTTGACGGTGAGAGCGAGCAGATGCGTGCGTTCCTGCCCTTCGGCGGCGAGCTGGGCGATTGCGCCCGCGCGGAAGGTGAGCGTCTCGCCGTCCAGTTCGGCGCGGAGCGCGTCGCCGGAGCCATGCGGGATAAAGGCCGCGCCGGCTTGTACAAAGGCCAGAACCTTCTCGATGAGATGCTCGACATCTGCGGGAGAGAAGCCGTAACTGTGCGTCACCTTGTCGCGCCCGACGAAATCGGCGCAGGCGACATTTCCGGCGACGGCCACACCGCCCCGGGCCGTAGCGCGGCGCGCGGGGGGCGCTCTCTTTCCGGTGGGGCCTTTGGCCCGGACGCGCCGGGGAGAGGCGCGTTTGGCTTTGCGGGGTCGCATAGGGGACTCTCCCACTCAATCAGGACCGTCGTGGACGAGCGGGGAGTATAAGAGCAACCGGGGAAACAAAGCAAGCAGCAAAGAATAGGTACAGGTATACTCTCTGTGGCGGTCCCGGCGTACCGGGGCGCAGGGCGCAACGCGCCGCCCTCAGAGACGTATTGGGTATAGTCACAGATTACGCGGTCATACTACACGAGCATAGAAAACAGCGCGATGAAACCCAGTTCCCCCCATTTGTCCAAAGCCCAGCCCCTCACCCTCGCCTTCTCCGGCGGCGGCGCAAAATGCGCCGCCCAGGCCGGGGTGTTGTCCGTCCTCGAGGAAGCCCGCCTCCCGGTGGGCGCCATCGTCGGCCTGAGCGCCGGGGGCCTCGTGGCCGTGCTCTACGGCCTCGGGTACGCGCCGGCGGCCATCCGCGATTACATCGCCAACACCAGCCTGCTGGAAGTATGGGAATTCGACGCCACCCAGCGCGCCATCTTCGGCCCGGAGAAAATCCGCGCCCGCCTCCGAACAGTGGTCGGCGACAAAACTTTCGCCGATCTGAGGCTGCCGGTGACGGTCCTGGCGGTGGACATGAACAGCGAACGCGAGGTGCGCCTGAACTCCGGCCGCCTCGAGGACGCGGTGATGGCGACGATGGCCCTGCCCACCTTTTTCACCCCGGTCACCCTCGGCGCGATGCGGCTGGTAGACGGGGGCGTGTTCAACCCACTGCCGGTGGACGTGGCCCGTGAAATGGGCCAGCGCGTGGTGGCGGTGGACGTGGTGCACGATCATTCGCCCACCGAGCCGACGCAGATCTTTGAGGCGCGGGGGCCAATGCGCTACGCCACCGCCGTCGGGCGCCGGCTGCGCCTCACCGAGATCGTGGAATCGGCCTATCAGATGGGCGTGGTGATCACCAACCACATGATCGAGCACAACCTGCGGGACAACCCGGCGGACGTGCTGATTCGCCCGGCGGTGGGAAAAGTAGGGTTGTTCGCCTTCGACCTGGCTGGGACGGCTTACGAGATGGGGCGAGCCGCCGCGCAGGCAGCGCTGCCGCAATTGGAGGCCCTCGTCTATCCGAAGACGACCTCGCGTCTGGCCGCCGCCTGGAAAAGAGCCGCAGCCGTCATCCGTAGACAGCGCGCACGCCAGGCTACCGGCAGATGAGCATCGGCCAGCGCGTTTCGCGGAGCACGTCGTCCACCGAAGCGCCGAGCACAACTTCCAGGGCCAGGCTGGCGCCGTAGCCGCCCATGATGATCAACTGGCTGTCGTGCCCGGCGGTCGTTTTCAAAATCGTCTCGACCACCGGGCCGCTCGCCTCGACAAACTCAGCCCGGACCTCGTGAAACTCCAGATAAGCCCTGGGATAGTCGAGCGTGGCCGAGGTCGTGCGGCCCGCCTCCTCCACCGTGAGGACGACCAGCGAGGTTTTCCACTGCTCGGCGAGATAGGCCGCCACGAAGAGCGCCTCCCGCGCTTTCGCGCTGCCGTCGTACGCCAGCAGTACACGATCTAACGGGGATGAGACGCGCGGCGTGATCAGCAGCGGCGGGGCGCAGCGGCGAATCATGGCGCGCCACCCCGAGCCGAGGCGGGCGAGCGTTTGCGCGGGTGGGGGGTAGGCGAGGTTCAGGACGATCAGATCCATCATCCCGGCCCGCCTGCAAATCGTGGAAGCGACCTCGCCTGCCTCAATCGCCAGGCTGCCGGGGAGGCCCGCCGCCTCGCACCGCCGGTTGAACTCGGCGCGCACTGCCTGCGCCGCCTCGCCTTCCTTCTGCTCTTCGCTCGGAACGATGTGCAAGCCGTGCAGGTGCGCCGCCTCCCGGCGTGCGACGACGAGCGCCTGCTCCAGGGCGTACCAACCAACCGCCTCGCCGCTCACCGGGACGAGGATATCGGCAAACAGCCGGTCGCTGTAGCGGGCTGCCAGCTTCTCCTCGCGCCACCGGCCGGGGGCAGGGCCGCCGGCCAACACCGCGTCGAGGGCGCGGGCGACGGGGTTCCTCTCGTCGGGCCGGGCGGCAAAGTCTTTAGCGGCGACCTCCGGCTTGACCTGCCATCCCAGCTCTTCCTCAAGCGCCGTGCGGTGCTCCATGATCCACAGGTAAATGTCGGTCTCCGTGCGCCCCGGAAACTCGCGCAGCAACCCGCGGTCGCGAATGACCTCCACCGCCGGATAATAGGCAGAGTCGTACCAGTCCGCCACGGCTTCCGCAACCGGCACAACCTGCCGACGCTCCTGCTCCAACCACTGGCGGTGGAGTTCGAGCAGGCCCATGAGTTTTTGATATTGCCCCGGCGCGCTCACGCTCAAATCGGCGGTGGGGCGGATTGCGTCCACGCGGGTTCCCTCGAGGAAATCCGCGTACTCGGCCTTCAGGATCAGTTCGTCGGGTTGAACGTCGGGCGAGAGGGGGACCCTCGTCTGCACTTCGACGACGTAGGCCTCGATGTGCGTCGCGCCCATCTGCCGGGCGATGGACACACGATGATGCCCGTCGAGCACAAAGTAAGCCTCGCCAATTTTGTACACCTCGATGGGAGGCAACCCGGCGCTGCCGGCGTCGGCGGCCAGCGCCATCACCCTCGCCCACCGGTCTTGGTCGCTGTCATGGCGGGGAAGAAAGGAGCGCGTGAAATCCGTGTAGCGCCCGACGCTGCCTACGATGCCGTCGAGAGGCACGTCCTGGCGGCCGCGATGGACGCTGCCGCTAGTTTTCAGCTTCCGCGCGACTTCCTCATAGGAGAGCAGGCCGACGGATTGGCCCGTCAGGCGCGCCATGATCTCCTGCAAGGCAGCCCGCTGGCGCGCAGCGCGGAAGTCCGCGATCGCGGCCTGATAGGTGCGTGCGGTGTAGCCCATCGCGTCTCAGATCACGGCCAAACCACTTCCTGCCCGTCGGTGCAGCGCACTTTCTAGATCTCCAAATACCTCTGGATGCGTCTCTCAATCACCTTCAGGCTGCCCGCCCAAAAATCCTTTTGGCGGAGGTTGATGCCGAAACGCGCGGCGAGGTCGGCGGCCGTGCCCTCGCCCGTGCTGGCGAGCAGGGCCTCGTAGTCCGGGACGAAGGCCGCGCCGCGCTGCTGGTAGAGCGCATACAGCCCCAGCCCGAAGAGCAGGCCAAAGGCGTAAGGGTAGTTGTAGAAGTTCAGGCTGGGATAATAGTAATGCGGTTTCCACGTCCACATGTACTTGTGCAGATGCCGCTCGTCCAGCCCGTCGCCGTACGTTTCTTTCTGGCAGCGGAGCATGATCGCGCACAGGTCGTCCGCCGAAAGCTCGGCCTGGGCGCGGCGCTCAAACACTTCCGTCTCGAAGAGATAGCGGGAGTAGATGTCCACGATGACCTGCGTCCGGCCCATCAGGTCACACTCGAGGATCGCCAGCTCTTCGTCCGGGTCAGCGACGTCCGCGAGGATCGCATCGGTGATGATCGTCTCGCAGAAGATGGAGGCGGTTTCGGCCAGCGTCATCGGCGTGATCCGTTGCAAGAGCGGCTTGCCTGCCCGGCACTCGTTGTGGAAGGCGTGGCCCAGTTCGTGCGCGATGGTGAAGACCTGATCGAGTGAGCCGTCAAAGTTGCACAGGATGCGCGACTCCTCCACGCCGGGCACGCCCATGCAGAACGCGCCGCCCTGCTTGCCGTCGCGCGGCTCGGCGTCTATCCACTGATGGTCAAAAGCGCGCTGGGTCAGGGCCGCCAGCCGTTCGCTGAACCGGCGGAATTGCGCGACGACGAGCGCCTGGGCCTCCTGAAAGGTATAGACCCGGTCGCTCTTGCCGGTCGGCGCGAATACATCCCACCACGGCAAAGCCTCCTCGCCCAGACGTTTCGCTTTGGCTTTGAGGTAGCTGCGGAAGGCCGGGAACGAGTCGCGCATCGCCTCCAGCATGGCCTCCAGCGTTTCCTGGTCAATGCGGTTGTCGTCCAGCGCCGTGTGGAGCGCGTCCCTGCGCCCGCGCCGCTTGTTCAGCGTCACCGCCGCGCCTTTGACCCCGTTCATCGCGGCGGCCAGCGGCTCGCGCACCGTATCCCAGGCGGCGATCTCGGCTTCGTAGGCCCGGCGGCGCACATCCCCGTCCGGGTCGTGGGAGAGGTTGAGGAGCGCGGGCATTGGCAGTTTCTCTACCCTGCCGTCACGCTCAAAGGGGACCGTCAGTTGGGAGGTGACCACGCCCTGCAGTTTGTTCCACGCCGTCGCCCCGCTCAAGCCCAGTTCCGCCGCCAGCCCCTCCTCGGCCTCGCTCATCAGGTAGCGGCTCTGCTCAACCGTTTCTCTCAGGTAAAACTCGTGACTGCTGGCCCGCTCGTCTTCCAGGATCGAAGGCCGGGCCGCGTCCAGCCCGCCCAGCCAGCCCCGGAACCGGACGCCGTGCTGCTGGAGGCGGACCCCCAGCGGCTCCAGTTCCGACATCTTGCGTTTCGCCGTCGTGTTATACGAGTCCGTGGTCACGAACGACGAGAGATAGCTCCGCATCGTGGCATACAACCGCAGGCTGGCGTTCATGCGCTCCAGGTAGCCGCCGACGACCTCGCCCAACCGGTCATGGGCCGCCGCGCCGTCCAATGTCGCCTTCGATATCCGGTGCGCGTCCAGATACTGCTCCATCTCGTCAATCTGCGCCTTGAGCGCCTCGACCGCCTGCGCCAACGGCTCTGACTCCAGGCCTGGATACACGTTGGACAAATCCCAATGGGGCAGCGGCCCCAAATCTTTTTTGTCGGAAGTCATAATTCTCCTCGTTATGGATATGAAAGTAGACGCATAGTATACATCGTCTTTTTGAGTTGGTGTCAGGATTTATAAAACAGTTTGGGGAGGTGAGGTTGCGGTGAAGTAGATAGGGATTATACTTGGAGAGCGCCTGGCCATGACGCTCGGAGCGCGTCTGTTTCGCAGGAGAAAAGATGAACTGGTATTTAGTGCTGCGGTTTCTGCACATCGCCAGCACGATCGTTTTTATCGGCGGCATTTTCGCGCGGCAGCTAGTGCGCGCCCTGGCGGAAAAGACGGAGGACGTCCGCATTTTTGCGGCGCTCAGCCAGGCGGCGGGACGGATTGAAAACGTCCTGATCATCCCCGGCAACCTGGCGGTTATCGTTTTTGGCCTGATCCTGGCGCTCGTGACCGGCGCGCCCATTTTGGGCTTTCTGCAAGGCGCGTCGAGAAACTGGCTGCTGGTGAGCAACCTCCTGCTGGCCTTTGGGTTCTTGACTGTGCCGCTGGTGTTCGTCCCGCGCGGCAAGAAGTTCGACGTCGTGTTGAAGAAAGCGCTGTCCGAAGGGCGGATGTCGTCTGAACTGCGCGCAGAGCTGGACGACAAGGTGATCCGGTTCCTGCACACCCTGGAGATCATCCTGGTGATGTGCATCGTGGCGTTGATGGTCTTCAAGCCATTTTAGCCCATCTGTAGATATCGGAACGGAAGCCGAGCCACGGCGGAAGGACTGCCCGACAACTGTTCCCCATGTAAGAACGGAGGACATATGATGCCTGAGATTGTCGGGACGGTCAGCAACGTATTAATTCAACTGCCCATGCTCTTAGCCTGGCTGGTGGGGGTCGTCTTGTCGTTGTTCAACTGGCGACGGCAGCCCAGGATATCACTGCTCACGTTGAGCGCCATCGCCTTGTTATTCGTTGAGCTAATTGTGAGCACCTATTTGAACCTGTGGCTACCTATCACATTAAGCAATAAGGGCTGGAATATGGGCCAACTGAGCCTGTTGTTGCCAGTGATCGGCGCCGGCGAGTCCCTGGTCAGAGCGGTTGCCTGGGGGCTTCTCCTGGCAGCCATCTTTGGCTGGCGCAGCGCGCGATGAGTGCACTGTCCATTCTTCTGTTGTACACACTGCCGTTCTGGATCCCGGCTATCGTCGGCCTATACCTCTGCGCGG
>DATDRS010000303.1:0-2551 GCA_035291605.1 Anaerolineales bacterium
CCTCCACGGCCCCGGGCGAGACGGCGTAAAGGAACGGCGCCAACCGATCGGGCGCGATCCCCAAGGCCCTGGCAGCGGCTAACCACCACGGCGCTTGCCGCCGCTGTTCGGTCGGCGGCGCGAACCCCGACTTCGAGATGAGCGGCGCGATGTTGGCCTCATTGATCGTACAGGCCGCGCCGATGAGGTCGCCCAGGTATTGAGTGGCGCGCTCGCAATATCGGGCGAACTTGTCCGGCGTGTCCTTGTCTTCCCACCCGCCGGAGGCGATCAACCACCCGGCGAGGTGAAATGATGGAAGGTGACCATCGGGGTGAGGCCATGCGCGTGACACGCCGCAAGCATGCGCCGATAGTGTTCCAGGATGGCCCGCGAGAACTCGCCCTCTTCCGGTTCAATGCGCGCCCACTCCAGGGAGAAGCGGTACAGGTTGAAGCCCAGCTCCGCCAGCAGGGCGATGTCCTCTGGATAGCGATGATAGTGGTCGCAGGCATCGCCGGAGGGTTCTGCGAAGATCGTCTCCGGCATATGTTCCAGCAGCCATACATCACTGTTGACGTTGTTCCCTTCGACCTGATGCGCCGCCGTGGCCGTTCCCCACAGAAACCCTTTTGGAAATTCCAATTGCATGGTCATCCTGTCTCCTCATCGCGGGGAAAGTGATCCCATACCCCGCCGACCGTAACCCTCAATACCGCCCCCTTGCCATTGGCTCCACCGGGTTCGGCAAATCTGCCTCACGCGCGATCTGGATGCTCACCGCGCAGGCCTTGAACTCGGGGATCTTCGCCTGCGCGTCGAGCGTGTCAATCGTCAGCACGTTCGCGGCGGCCTCGGCGAAGTGCATGGGGATGAAGACCACGCCGGGGGTGGTTTTTTCCGTCACCTGGACGCGCACGACGACCGCGCCGCGCCGCGAGGCGACGCGCACGACGTCGCCCGTCTTCACGCCGCAGCGGGCGGCGTCAATCTCGTGCAACTCCACCAGCGCCTCGGGGTAGAGCGCGTCCAACTGCGATTGGCGCGTCATCGTCCCGCCGTGCCAGTGCTCCAGCAGCCGCCCGGTGGTGAGGATGAACGGGTATTCGTCGTCGGGCGGCTCGGCGACCGGGATGTATTCGAGCGGGAAGAACTTGCCGCGCCCGGAGGGGAAAGTTTCGGCGAACAGGTACGGCGTGCCGGGGTGGTTCTCGTCCGGCACGGGATACTGCAGCCCCACCTTCTCGATGCGCGCGTAGGTGACGCCCTTCAGCATCGTCGCCACGTTCGCCATCTCGCGGAAAACTTCTTCCGGCTCTTCGTAATTCCAGCGGGCGGTCTGCGAAGCGGGGCGGCCCAGCCGCTTCTCGACGCGCGCCCCCAGGTCGCAGATGATCTCCCAGTCGGGGCGCGACTGGCCGCGCGGCGCGATGGCCGACCGCACGCGCTGCACGCGGCGGTCGGTGTTGGTGAACGTGCCTTCCTTCTCGGCCCACGAGGTCGCGGGCAGGATCACGTCGGCAAACGCGCCGGACTCGTTGATGAACACGTCCTGCGCCACGAGAAACTCCAACTGCTCCATGTGGTGGCGCGTGGCATTCAGGTTCGGCTCGGTCATCATCGGGTTCTCGCCCGTGATGTAGAGCGCGCGCACCCCGCCCGGTCTGGCGTTCGCCAGAATCTCAGTTGTGGTCAGCCCGCGCTTCCGGCTCAACCCGCCCGGCTCGATGTTCCACGCCTTCTCCCATTTGGCCGCGTTCTCTTCCTTATCCACTTCCATGTAGCCGGGATAGTGGAACGGCATCGCACCCATGTCCGACGCCCCCTGGACGTTGTTCTGCCCCCGCAAGGGATTCAGGCCCGTGCCTTCGCGCCCGATGTGACCAGTGAGCAGCGCCAGGTGGATGAGACTTATGGCGCTGGCCGTGCCCTGCGAGAGCTGCGAGATGCCCATGCCCCAGAAAATCGCCGCATTCTTGGCCGTTGCGTACATCCGCGCGGCCTCGACGATCAGGTTGCGCTCTACGCCGGAGATCATCTCCGCATATTCGGGCGTGAACTTCTCTACCGACTTCACGAACTCCTCGTAGCCCGTGGCGCGCTCGGCGATGAACTTCTGATTGACCAGCCCCTCTTTGACGATGACGTGCGCCATGGCCGTGAAGACGACGACGTTCGTGCCGGGCTTGAGGGGAAGCCAGAGCGTGGCGAAGTCGCACAACTCGATGCGGCGCGGGTCAATGACGATCAGTTTCGAGCCGTGCTTCTCCACCGCCGCCTTCATGTGCAGCGCGATGATAGGGTGGTTCTCGCTGGTGTTGGTTCCCGTGGCGATGAAGCAGTCGGTCTTGACGACCTCGGCCGCGGTGTTGCTCATGGCCGAGGTGCCGAGCGATTTCAGCAGCGCGGTGACCGATCCCGCATGGCACAGCCGGGTGCAGTGGTCCACGTTGTTCGTGCGGAACAAGGCGCGGAACATCTTTTGCAGAAGGTAGTTGTCCTCGTTCGTCGCCTTCGCGCAGCAGTAGACCGCCAGCGCCTCCGGGCCGTCGCGCCGGTAAATCTCGACCAG
>DATDRS010000304.1:0-6766 GCA_035291605.1 Anaerolineales bacterium
GCCCACGTCGCGCGCCCCCATGTCCCGGAAGTCCCCGGCGGCCAGCCCCTCAAAGCCGCGCCGGATGCCTTTCACCGCCAGGCCGTCGCTCAACGCCGTGCGCACCACCGCGCGCACGCAGGGGTTCATCCCCGGCGCGTCGCCGCCGGAGGTCATTAACGCAATCGTCTTGATGCTCATGACTACTTCTTCACAGCAAAAAGTGGGGCCAGTGCTGACCCCACTCCTGAAAGAGCGGTTACTGCCGGGATTTTACCACGCTCCGTTACGCTGGCGCGGCGCGCTTGGCGGGTGAGCAGAATTAGGCGTGACCTGTCAGGTCTACTGGATTTTCATCCGGGGTGGTGAACATCGTTCCTGACGACTGCTGATTATTCATTCACAGCGGCTGGACCTCGACCGTCCCCGGCCCCAGCAGTTCGGTCAACTGGCGCTCCAACGCCTCGCAAAATCCGGTCGTGTCGTTCGGAAAAGAGATCTGATAATTCCGCTGGTTGTACTCGACCACGTCGAACACGAACTGGTCGTGGCCCGGATACGACAACAGCAGGCCGTGAATGCGGCGCATCCGGCGCACGTCACGGTCCTTGTCGCCCGTCGTATGAATGGTGACACGCACACAGCGCGGCGCAGCCGTCGGCGCTTGCGGGACGAGATAACCGACTGCCGCCGACTCGCGCAGAGCACGGCCATTGCCCTCACTCCCATTGTGATGACCGTTCCCGCCGTTTGCGCCCCGCTCCACGGCGGCGCGCTTCGACGCGGTTTGCGCAGCCGCCCGGTTATTCTCGACCGGCTCGACCACCCGACCGCTGTCATTCGCGGCTTTCACCGCCGGCTGGCTCTCGCCCCCGCCGCCTGAGCCGGCCGTGGTCTCGCTACGGGGCGGATGATCTGCCGCGAGCGACGCCTCGTCATCCGAGGGCAGAGGCAGTTCGTCGTCCAGCCAGGCGGGCGGCCCGTCGCTCTCAGCGGGCGGGCGAGGTCCAGGTTCGGGCGAACGGGCTTCAGTCGCCCCCTTTGCCGCCGGGCGCAGAGGCCCGGTCCCACCGCCGCTCGTCTTGAAGTCGCGCGAGAGCGAGTCCACCAGGATCTTCGCGCTCCCCTGCCCGCCCTTCGCGTCCACCTTGCCCCGGATGACCACGATCTGCTCGACGGCCAGCCACTTGCTCACGTCCTTCCACGTCTTGGGGAACAACACCAATTCGAGATGCCCCTGCAAGTCCTCGACGCTGACAAACCCCATGGCGTCGCCCTTCTTCGTCTGGTAGGGGCGGATGTTCGTGACCACGCCCGCCATCACGACCGGCTTGCCGTCTTTTCCTTCGTTCAGATCCAGGCTGTAGCACGTGACGATTTGCTTTAATTCGTTCATCACCGGCTGAAGCGGGTGATCGCTCACGTACAGGCCGATGAGTTCCTTCTCCCACGCCAGCGTTTCGTGGCGTGAGACCTCGGCGGTGAGTTTGGGCAAACTCACGCTCGTAAAACCGCCGCTTCCGCCAAACAAGGTGAGTTGCCCGGTATCCCTTGCGCGGAAATGCGCGGCGCTGGCGTTCAGGATAGCCTCCACGCCCTCCAGCATCTGCGCGCGCTTGCCACCAAAGGTGTCCAGCGCGCCGACCTTGATCAGGCACTCCAGCGTGCGCCGGCCCACCTGCCGCAAATCCACGCGCTGCGCAAAATCGTCGAGCGACTTGAACGGGCCGCCTTTGTCGCGAGCGTCGAGGATCACCTGCACCGCCCCCTCACCCACGTTCTTAATCGCCCCCATCCCAAACCGGATCGCATATGGCTGTTGGGATTTGAGATTTGGGGCTTGGGATTTTGCGTCATTGATCTCTTCAATCGTGAAGTCCAAACCGCTCGTGTTGACGTCCGGCGGCAGCACCGGGATGTCCATGCGGCGGCAGTCGGCGGTATAGAGCGCGACCTTGCCCGTGTCGTTGCGGGAGACCGACAACAACGCGGTCATGTACTCCACCGCGTAGTGCGCCTTGAGGAACGCCGTCTGGCAGGTGATCATGGCATAGTCGGCGGCGTGCGAGTTGTGGACGATGAAATCGTTGGCGACAAAATTGTGCGTCTCGGCCACCGTCAAGTCGTAAGTGGGCTTCTTGCCGACGTATTCAATAGACACTACTTTGTCCCAGTACACGTCGCCCTCGGCGTAGGCGTGCAGTTCATCCGAGGCGAAGAAATCGGCCAGCCGCCCAATCACGGTTCGTGTGAAGCCGGATTTAGAGGCCGAACTCGTCGGGTAGAACTCCTGTTGAGCGACGCCTGCCTGCTCACGAATTTCATCCCACGTCAAACCGAGCGCATCCTTTTTCTGCCGGATGAGATGCTTGACGCCTAAAGGCACAACATCGCGCGTCCCTGTCAATACGTGACCGGAAGCCAAAACACGGTTCAGCGTTTGAATCCGCTTCTGACTGACGAAACGGCTACCAATGGCCTCCGCAAAAGCCCACAGATTTTCGTAGCCTGTGACGAATAACTGATAACCAATGCGCCCATCGCGGTATGGGAAATTGACCCGGCGCAGACGACTCACAATGCCCAGGCGCAGCAGCAAATGCTGGAGTTGCCGCGCCATCCGCTCGGAGGCTGTGGCGTAATACAGGCTTCGTCCTTTCTCGTTGATATGCCCGTCGCCTTCCCACATACGCGCGATCAGCAGGGTAATCTGTGGGTTGGCCAACTCAAACGCCTCGGCAGGAATCTCTTTAGTATGCGCCGTCTTGCCCAGCAGGCCCAGTTCTCGCGCCCACGCAAACGCACCGGATTCAGAGTTGCGGTCAGTACGGCGGCTGTAAACCGAATACGATTGCTTGTGCCACCCGACCGACGCGACTGTGTTGTTGAACTTCTCTAAATTGACAACGTAATCACGCAACTGCTCGTCGTCGGTCGTGTAGTAATACACGCCGTTCGGGTGGCATAGATTGCCCTCGGCGAGCAAATGGCCGAGCACAATGACTTCGTGGTCGGGCCACGCGCGCTGCCCCTCGACGGGGATGCGCCTCGGCACGGCGATCTGGTCGCCGGGTTTCAACTCGCCCAACAGTCGCCAACCATCAAAGGCGTAAAACGGGTGATTGGCTGTCGCTTCGATGCGCTTGCCTAATTGCGTCGTCAGGCGATAGACTGGCTTCACGCCGTTGTCGAGGACATGCGTGACGACGCCCGGCCCGAGGCACAGGCGATTCGTGTCGAGCGTTACCGTGCTCTCGATATTGGCTGTGCCATTTGCCAAATCGCCCACGCGCACTAAGCGCCCTGTGTTTGCATCTATCACCTCCGCATCATGGCAGAGACACTTGTTGAAGCCATAGTTGGCGAAGAATTCAATGTCGCCGTATACCGCCTCGGCCACAGCGGGGCCGTAGCCATTCGCCACCGCGCCGGAGACAAAGCGCTGCTTGTGCTTGGCGATCTCGGCGTCAATCTTCTTGCCCACCGCCTTGCGGATCTGGTCGGCGTCGCCCGGCGAGTAGCCTGCCATCTTGACTGCAATCTGAATAATGCTTTCTTGATAAACGATGATCCCGTAGGTCTCTTTTAGGATCGGCTCAAGGTCAGGGTGATGGTAGACAATTGGCTCTTTGCCGTGCATCCGGTTGATGTAGGACGGGATGTAGTCCATGGGGCCGGGGCGGTAGAGCGAGACGACGGCGATGATGTGCTCGAACTCGGTAGGCTTCATCGAGGTGAGCACCTTGCGCATCCCCTCAGACTCCACCTGGAAGATGCCGTCCACGTCGCCCGTGCCGAGCAGGTCAAACAGTTTCTTCACCTTTGCGTCTTCCACTGGATCGTCCGGGCGGCGCGTGAAGGGGATGGTGGTCAGGTCGTATTTGACGCCGTGCCGCTGCTCGATGAGTTCGCACGCGCGGCGCATGATGGTGAGCGTGGCGAGGCCGAGGAAGTCCACCTTGAGCAGACCGATCTTCTCGATGATCTCCATCGGGAACTGCGTGACCACGCCGAGCGCCGACGAGACGTCGGCGTCCTTGGTGGGCCGGTGCAGCGGCAGGTATTCGACCAGCGGCTTGTCCGAGATGACCACGCCCGCCGCGTGCGTCGAGGCGTTGCGGTTCACGCCCTCCAGTTGGAGCGCCGTGTCCACCAGTGTGCGGATGTAGTCGGTCGAGTCGTACAGGTCCTTGAACTCTTTGTTCTCGAAGGCGTCCCTGAGCCTGACTTTGGGGCCGAAAGGAACCAGCTTGGTGAGCCGGTCCACCTCGCCCAGCGGAATGTCCATCGCCCGCCCGATGTCGCGGATGGCCGCGCGGGGGCCGAGCGTCCCGAAGGTGATGATCTGCGCGACGTTTTCCTTGCCGTACTTCTGCACCGTGTACTCGATCATCTCGCCGCGCCGGTCGTCGGGGTAGTCAATGTCAATGTCGGGCATCGAGATGCGGCCCGGGTTGAGGAAGCGCTCGAAGATGAGCGAGTTCCGCAGCGGGTCGAGGTTCGTGATCCCGCACGTGTAGGCGACGATCGAGCCAGCGCCTGAACCCCGCACGTTCCACCAGATGTCGCGCGAGCGCGCGAAGCGGCACAAGTCCCACACGATAAGGAAGTAGTCGTCGAACCCCATCTTGTGGATCACGCCCAGCTCGTAGTCGAGCCGCTGGCGGATGGCCGGGTCGTCGGCCCCCTGAAGGGGATCTCCGGCACGCGCGCCGTAACGGACGCGCAGCCCCTCCTCACAGATGTGCCGCAGGTAGGTCTCCGCGGTGTAGGCCTCGGGGACCTGATAGACGGGCAGATGGTAGCCCTTCGACTTGAGATTCAACTCGCACATCTCGGCGACGAGGAGCGTATGGTCGAGCGCGCCAGGGACGTGCCCCAGCGCGGCTTCCATCTCGGCCCGGCTCTTGAGGTAGTACGAGCCGTCGCTCATCTTCATCCGGTTCAGGTCGGTGACGAGCTTTTGCGTCTGGATGCAGAGCAGGACGTCGTGCGGCAAGGCCTCGCCCGGGGTCACGTAATGCACGTCGTTGGTCGCGAGGAAGCGCGCGTTGAAGCGCGGCGCGAGTTCGGCCAGCGCCTGGTTCAACTGGCGCAGCTCGGGGATGTTGTGATCCTGAATCTCGAAGAAGAAGTTCTCCGGCCCGAAGACGTCGTTATACCAGCCGATTTCCTTCTTCGCCTTTTCGGGGTTGCTCTCGTCCGTGAGCAGGCGCGGGATTTCGGCGGCCAGGCAGCCGGTGGTGCAGATCAGGCCTTCGGCGTGCGCGGCGAGCGCGTCCTTGTCCACGCGCGGCTTGTAATAGAAGCCTTCGAGCTGCGCCAGGCTGGCGAGCTTCAATAAATTTTTGTAGCCCGCCATGTTCTTCGCCAGCAGGAGCAGGTGATAGGGCTTGTTCTCCTCGCCGGGGAACCGCTCGGACATTTTGCCTTTGGCGAGGTAAGCCTCCATGCCGATGATGGGCTTGACGCCCGCGTCGGTCGCCGCCTGCCAGAACTCAATCGCGCCGTACATCACGCCGTGATCGGTGAGCGCGAGGGCCGGCTGGCCGAGCTCCTTCGCGCGCGCCACCATCTGCGGGATGCGCGCGAGGCCGTCGAGCAGCGAGTATTCCGAGTGGCAGTGGAGGTGGACGAAGGACATAGGGGAGGGCAGTCGTCAGTAGACAGTCGTCAGTAGCCAGTAAACAGCACTCAGTAATCAGAGGTTGGAAGTCATGAATCAAAAACGACACGCGAGGGAAACTACGCTGATGATTATAGCACTGAAAGATTCTGGCGCGACTTAAAAAATAGCGCACGGATAACGCATATGATTATCCGTACGTCAGGGCGACAACTCGGATCAGGCGAGTCCGAGTTGCTCTTTAACTTTCGCCAGCGGAATCCGTTTGCCGTGACTGCGGCGTTCGGCTAGAAACCTCATCAACTTCTTGTTCTTCGCTGTCAAGCGGACTTCTCGCGCAAAGTCTTTGCCCTCTCCGACCTCGAACCCTATCCAGTTTTCGAGAGAAGCCAGTACGAAACGCTGCCCGTCGGCCGTCTGCAAAATCAAACCGTTGCGCCGCGCCCTCTTGAGCAGGGTGTTAACAGTTTTTGCTCGTACTGATATCGTCACCGTTTTCATAGCTTCCTCTTTTCGCCACGAATGAATAACTGGCTACCGACCTTGAAGCCCACTGCTTCAACGCTGACGATGTGCACTGTCTCGTCCACGTTGTAAAACACTCGGAACCTGCCGATGCGCAATTCCCACTCCGCCACATCGTTAGGGCGAAGCTTCTTTCGGTTGCGAGTCTCAACCATCGGTTCATGCTTGAGTTGCGTCTCGATGCCATCAATAACCTCTTTTTGCTCAGATTTCTTGAGCGCTTTCAAGTCCCTGACGGCCTCAGGCGTGAACTCGATCTTATACATCAAGGGTTATTATCGTCTATTCTGAGGCTTCCGCAAACTCCGCTATGGAAGCTATCGCCACATCATTCACTTCCTCCCTCCGCGTTGCGCCGATCAGATGGCTCGCCATGTATTCCGATCTCAAAACTCTTCTGTAGCCAGTTTAAGAAATTGCTTATTGTGTTTGGGTCATGCTTGCATTTACATCCCTGCCTGTTCCATATCAAGCTCTTGCAGTTCTCTAGAATCGCTATCGCTTTTTCACCAAAGTAGTAAAACCGTTCAGCAATGAATACGCGTGGATGCTTCAAGTCTTGAGCAATCTGCATGGGGCCACAATGATATATCGAAGGGTGTTGTCTCCACCGGCCTGTCTGATCCTTATAGTACA
>DATDRS010000305.1:0-12077 GCA_035291605.1 Anaerolineales bacterium
CCTCCCCCGCGCCAGGCGCGAAGCAGCCGGCGGCGGCGACGGCATGAGCCGTCATCTCCGGCATCCCCAGGACGTTGCCGAACGTCGTCGGAAAAGTGATGACGGTGGCCACTTGGATTACCCCAGGCTCAGGCCAGGCGATTGTCACGGCGTCGGCGCCGTTCCGGTCAATCGCATAATCCACCGCGACGTACTCCGCCGCGCTTTCATCCCCGCCATTAACACACAATTCCCTGGCGCCAGCCAGCGCCCCGGCGTCGGCAGCGTTCTGCGCGATCCGGCGCTGAAACAAACCATTGCCGCCGTCGAGCGCCAGCGCCAACATGCCCATCAGCGCGAAAAGCAGCAGGGTGACAATAACGAGACTTTGGCCTTGCCTGGAAACTCTGGCTGGTCGCTTCATAATGCCCTCTCCTCCTTACTGAACTACTTGATATGCCGCCTGGACTACTTGATATATCGGCTAAGATGGGCTTTGGTTGCTGCTGCGTTCATATTTTACCCCAAAATGGGGTTCGCGCCTTCGTCAGCCGCCCCTGATTAGTAAGGAGAAGACCCCCTTGCCTCGCCCCTTCACTGCGTCAGGTAGAGCGTGTAGGCCCCGGCGTCCACCCCATCGCTGGGTCGCCCGCTCAAGCCCGGCACGAACCCCTCGACGAAATACCCCTCGATCGTCCTGGTGCTGTTGTCTATGCCCGTACCAGGAATGCCAATGGCTTCATCTTTGGCCGGGCAACTATTAGCTGCGCCTGGCGTATCGCTCACGCAGGTAATGACAAAGGCGGAGAAACTGATGATGTGATAGCACCACTGGCCAGAAGCGCACGCTTCGCCTCCGGCATATTGATCCCCGTCGTGCCACTCGCACCCCGATTCCTCTTCGGTATCAGGATCTCCCCGACAGGCTTTGTCAAAGACGGGCAGGATCACAACTTCACCGTATTTTGGTCCCCCGACATCGTAGGTGTCCTCGGCGGTGTGGAAGATGTCGTTCGCGACGCCAGATTGTTCTGGCACCCAGGTGTGGTAGATGATCTCCGAGTTAAATCCGTTCTCCACCCAATCTTTTAGCTCGCAGGCGCCGCCGCAGCTGTAGTTAGTCGCCCCATCCAGGTCTAGCCAACTTCGGTCGCCTCCGACGAACATGTCATTTCTTCCATCGTCGTCGAAGTCGCAGTCAATCGCCCCGCTTGGGGCGCAGTGGTCAGTCGAGCCGCTTTCCGAATCCATGATGATGTAGGTCTTGTCGTAGTCAACGTCACAGATGCCCGGGTCAGCCGTCTCTTCTCCCAGCCGACAACTCCAGGCTACCGGCAGCACGTTAATGCCGCCGCTGGGCGCAAAGCACCCGGCCGAGGCCGTCGCGTGGGCGGTCAGTTCCGGCTGGCCCAGGACGTTGCCGAACGTTGTCGGCACCGAGATCATGGTGTTCACCGTCACTATCCCGGTGTCCACGGTTACTTCCGCTTCGAGGGCGCCGTTCCGGTCAATGGCGTACTCCTGCGCGCGATAAATCGCCTGGTCGCGATCCCCCGTGATGCACAGCTCGCGCGCGCCGGCCAGGGCGCCGGCGTCGGCGGCGTTCTGGGCCAGGCGGCGCTGCAAGAACCCATTCCCGCCGTCGAGCGTCAGCGCCAGCATGCCCATCAGCGCAAAAAGCAATAGGGTGAAGATGACGAGGCTTTGTCCCTGCTCAGCCTGCGCAACCGGTCGCTTCATGATCCGCTTCTCGTGAATACTAACACCGCTCTTCGTCGCCGGGACTGAAAGTCACTGCTCGACCTGCATGGTGGCCTGGTTCGTCATCGTCACTTCGCTCGCGCCGAAGAAATTTGCGACCAGCGGCGTGACAGGCGTGAACGAGTAGGTTAGGGCCACCTGAACCGTGTCCGCACCCGGCCCGGCCGTCACGGTCGTCGTGATCATCAAAACACTGGGGTCCAAACCCACTGCCAGGCGGTGGACGGCCGCCTCGATCCCGGCCGTGTCGTCGGGGTAGATGATGGCATACCGCGCTCCCTCGCGCGCCGCGTTGTAGAGGACGCTGTTGTAGTAGACAGCGCGCCCCATGTCCAGCACGCCCATCAGCAGCGTGAACAGGACCGGGAACATCAGCGCGAATTCGAGCAGCTCTTGCCCGCGTTCTTTGGAGCGTCGGGTTGTGTTCATCATGGCACCATCATCTCTTCGTAGCGTGTCATCTGGATATTCGGGTCAGGCAGGACCATGCCGGTGATCAGCGTGAAGGTATAGTTGACCGTGACCCGGATGGGAAGCCCCTGGCCGCACCCCTCCGGACAGCCCACCTCGATATCGTCAACGACTCCGTCATCATTCAAGACAATCCCCGAGCCGTCCGCCTCGGCGATGGTCGCGGCGATAATGCCCGCTTCGTCGCTGGGATACACCATCCCATAGCGGGCGCCCACGCGCGCGGCGTTCGTGATGGTGATCGCCGCGTGGAAGGCGCGCCCCAGGTCGAGCACGCCAAAGACGATCAAGACGAGCACCGGGAGCAGGAGGGCAAACTCCACCGCCTCCTGCCCCGGTTCATTCGTGCGAGCACACGGACGAGGCATCGCCATCTTCCGGCCCGTTCGACTTCAGGGCATACTCCCGGCAATCAGCACAAAGAGCGAAGCCAGATTGCCGCCCATGAGCGTCACCGCGCCGATAATGACGATCGCGATCAAAGCGATCAGCAAAGAGTACTCCGCCGCGTCCTGTCCTCTCTCGTTTGCTCGCAATAGCTGCGCGAAACAATCAAGGACCATATGGCCTCCTTCGGGGCCACGAGCGCTTGCTCGGCTCGTCAGTACTTCAACTGCACGGACAGACATGTGTCTAACCAGGAGAGGTGGTCACCACAAAAATAATGATCCGTGGTGACCACGCTCAAAGGACTGACAACGCATCGCCATCGCTCGAACCGTTGCAGCGATTGGCGGCGCAGCCAGACCATTCGCCGGCGATTACAGGGAGCTGGCGATCTGGCTGAAGGTGAGGCTGATTTCCGTGCCGAGCAGAGCCACCGCCGCAATGATCACGATCGCGATCAGGGCGATGAGCAGGGCGTACTCAGCCGCATCCTGGCCCTTTTCATTCTTGCGCAAAAAGTTGAACATGGTGTATCTCCTTAATTTCCGTAGTCAATGTCGTCTGGCTTAGATAGCGAACCTGCGGGTGATCGTCGTCGTGTCTTGTGCTTTGTGAATAGCCTCACCTGCCTTTCTGAATAATTTCCGCTGGTCAAGATAAAACCCCCGTCCTTGAATCTATACCGTGCTACCCACTGATAAGTTACCGGCCCTGCCCCCTACCTCATCTTGACCAGATTCATAACCCGCCCCCAACTCCATCCACATTATATGCCACTCTCGGCCTTTCTCGACATATGGTAAGCGAACTGTCAGGTTCTTAAAACGGCGGCATAGCGGGTTTCTGCTCAAAAATGGGCGGAAAACACGGCCTCTCTGTCCACACGCCAAGCTCGCGGCGATGACCGAGGCGCATTTGCGCGCAGGCCTAACGAACTAATAACTTTCCATTTCTTCGCTGGTCACCCAGTTGAGCATGACCAGCGTACCAGGCAGTACCTTAGTCCTCATCTACTCCACCGTCACGCTCTTCGCCAGGTTGCGCGGCTGGTCCACGTCCGTCCCGCGCCGTACGGCGATGTGATACGCCAGGAGTTGGAGCGGGATGACCGAGATCACCGGCTGAAGCAGAGGCGGGGCGTCGGGCACGTACAACACGTGGTCGGCCTTCGTCGCCAGCAGCTCGTCGCCGTCCGTCGCAATCGCGATCACTCTGCCCCCGCGCGCCTTCGCCTGCTCCACCTGCGAGAGCATCTTGTCGTACACGGCGTCCTTCAGGCACAGCGCCACGACCGGCATCTCGCGGTCAATCAGCGCGATCGGCCCGTGCTTCATCTCGCCCGCCGGGTAACCCTCGGCGTGAATGTACGAAATCTCTTTCAGTTTCAGCGCGCCTTCGAGCGCGATGGGCATCTCGATCCCGCGCCCCAGGTACAGCGCGTGCCGGCACTCGAACAACGCCTCGGCCAGCGCCTTCACCTGCGGATCGCGGTCCAGCGTCCGGCCCATCAGGTCGGGCAGGCGCGCCAGGTCGTTCACCAGCTGCCGCAGTTGCCCCTCAGACAGCGTTCCGCGCAGCTGCCCCAGGTAACACGCCAGCAGGTATTGGTCCACGATGGAGGTGGTGAAGGCCTTGGTCGAAGCGACCCCGATCTCCGGCCCGGCCTGCATCGAAATGTGACCCTGTGCGACCCGGCGGGCCTCCGACCCCGCCACGTTGACGATGGCCCACACCTTCGACTGCTTCTCGCGCGCCTCTTCCATCGCCGCCAGCGTGTCCACCGTCTCGCCCGACTGGGTGATCGCCAGCACCACCGTGCGCGCGTCAATGATCGGGTCGCTGTACCGGAACTCGGAGCCGATCTCCGCCTGGGCGGGGAGGCGCGCGATCGTCTCGAAGTAATGCCGCCCGACCAGCCCCGAGTAGTACGACGTCCCGCAGGCCACGGTGACGATCTTCTGGATGGATCGCGCCGCCTCAGGCGTGAGATTCAAGTCGGCGAGGGAGACCGCACCCCGCTCGAAGTCTGCGCGCCCGCGCAGCGTGTCGGTGACCGCGCGGGCCTGCTCGAAGATCTCTTTCTGCATGAAGTGCTTGTATTCCCCCTTCTCGGCGGCGACGGCGTCGAAGGGGATCGTGTGCACCTCCGGCTTCACCGGCGCCCCATTCAGCGTGGACACCCGGTAGCCTTCGCGGGTGACGACGGCGATCTGCCGCGATTCGAGATACACCATCTTGCGGGTGTGGTGGAGGATCGCCGGCATGTCCGAGGCGATGAACATCTCCCCCTCCCCGAGGCCGAGCGTCACCCCGCCCGCGTTGCCGATGCGCGCGCACACAATCTTGTCCGGCTCGCGATTGGAGATGACCACGATGCCGTGCGCGCCTTTGAGCCGGTTGAACGCGCTCTGCGCGGCTCCTTCGAGCGATTGCCCGGCGCTCATGTATCGCTCGACCAGGTGCGCGATGACCTCGGTGTCCGTGTCGGAGCTGAACTGCACCCCCTCCGCGCTCAGCTCGTCGCGCAGTTGCAGAAAGTTCTCGACGATGCCGTTGTGCACCACCACCACCTCGCCGGTCGCGCTGAGATGCGGGTGCGCGTTGCGCCGCGAGGGCGCGCCGTGCGTCGCCCAGCGCGTGTGCCCGATGCCGATGCTCCCCGACACCGGCTCTTCTTCGAGCAGACTGGCCAGCCCGTCGAGCTTGCCCACTTCGCGCCGCACCTGAACCTGGCCGTCCCGCATCACGGCCAGCCCGGACGAGTCATAACCGCGATATTCCAGCCGCTTGAGGCCGTCGAAGATGATCGGCGCCGCCTCACGCGGGCCTACGTAGCCTACGATGCCACACATGGTGAAAACCCTCCGTTGTTTGGAATGACAGGTTGTTGTTCATGGCCGATAGCCGATAGCCGAAGGCGAATAGCCGATGGCCGATAGCCGATGGCATTTGCCCTATGCCGTCTGCTATCCGCCATGCGCGATCCGCTATCTGCTATCTGCCATGTTGGCCACCGCCGGCCCTTTATCCGCCCGTCGCCGGGCGTTTATTGCGGCTGGCTTGCGGGCGCAAGAGGGCGCCCAACAGGGGGAAAGATGGGGGTCGTGGCCGACCCCGGCGGCTTCCGCTGATACCTCGCTTTTTTGGGAGATCTCAGTCGTCGGATGTCAGCAGCCAGATTTCTGACGACTGGTTACTGGCGACTGACTGCTCCCATTAGCACTGCCCCACGGCAGGAACCGCCACCTCGTCACCCGATGCTCTACGGTCGCCATCGGGCCATGCGCTTATCCTCCCCGGAAGCAAATCGTATCTCTCGTTGAGTGGTTCTTCACCTGCCTTTCTGCTATCGTATGTGAGACATTCTACCAAAGGACGCCAGCGCCGCACAAGATGGCCCCTGGTACTACAGGTATTTCTCCACCGCCCAGCCGCCGGCCTTCATCACCTCCGGCGGGATGACTTCGCTCGCCGGGTCAATCCGCAAGGCGCTCTCGCCGGTGAAAGCGTCGAGCACGTCCCCCATCGCATCGGCCAGAAACACGGGCCGGTCGAACGCCCGCGCAATTTTCAGCGGCGACACGTCGTCCAGGCTGATCCCCTGCGGGTGGTCAAACATGACGCGCGGCAGGACGACGAACTCGCCCAGCGCCCTGCTGCTGAGCTGCGCGATCACGTCCGCGCCCATGAGCAGGCCCGCCACGCTGATCGTATGCCCCAGCCGCTCGTTGAGCACCGGCATAACCTCCAGCTGCGTCCCTGCCAGCTCATTAAACTCATCCGCCGTCTTTTTCAACGTCGGCGCAAAGAGCGTCCCGGTCGCCAGCGTCGCTTTACGGCCCGCCAAAGTGATCCGTGAGGCGGGATGCGCGTCCCGGTGCACGTGCCTGCTCCCTCTGACTTCCGACTTCTGACTTCTGATTTCTCTCCTCACCCTCCGCCAATCCTCCAGAAAGTTCCTCACCATCCCCTGCCCGTTCTCTTCGAGCGCGAGGCCGTCATAGGCTTCCTTCGGCGGGATGGGCGTCCCGGTCATCAGATACCACTCGTCGGTGGCGTACACCAGGCGGACGCCAAGCTTCAGGAGATATTCGGCCTGCCAGCGGTGAACCGTACCGAGCACCACCCGCGTTTCCTCCGCCGTGTGCGGGCGATGCCCGTACTTGTGATGCCGGGTCAGGCCCACAGGCACGACGCTCACCGACCGCACCGCCGGATGAAACTCCGCCAGATCGCGCGCCGACTTTTCCATCCACCGGCCGTCGTTCAACCCCGGCGTGATGACGAGCTGCGTGTGCATTTCAATCCCGCGCCCGGCCAGCCAGCGGATCTGCTCCAGCACGTCCGGGGCCTTGGGGTTGGCGAGGCAGGCGCGGCGGTTTTCGAGGTCGGTGGAGTGGACGGAGATGTAGAGCGGCGAGAGGCGCTGCTGCGCGATGCGCCCCCAGTCGCGTTCACTCAAATTCGTCAGCGTGACGAAATGGCCGTACAGGAACGAATACCGGTAATCGTCGTCCTTGATATACAACGTGCGCCTCATGCGCGGCGCGGTCTGCAGGACGAAGCAGAACGGGCACAGGTTGTTGCAGCGGCGGATGTCAACGTCGAACGTGGGGTGGGTGAACTCGAGGCCCAGGGGTTGACCTTCGGGCCTGGGGCGTGAGGCGTGACGCGTGACCCCGTCCCGCCGATAGACGATCTCCACTTCATCTTCGGCGGCGTAGAACTGCACGTCAATCACGTCCTCGACCGGGCGGCCGTTGACGGCGAGCACTTCGTCGCCAGGACGGAGGCCCAGGGCGGCGGCGAGGGAACGCGAGGCGACGCTTTGGAGGAGGCCGCCGTGGGAGGGTAAGTGGAGATCAGAGATTGGAGAGTGGGACACTCACTGACCTGCTCGTGAAGGGTCAAGAGGCATGGGAGGGGTAGAGACGTTCCGGCGGAGCGTCTCTAAGAGAGTGTCCTCAAACGCTCCCTAACCGCGTCCCCGCGGTTGGGAACGCCCGCGAGGACGCGGACTTTGAGCGAGTTTGAGGACGCTTTCTAATGCGTCGTGATAAGCGATAGGCTGAACCCAATACGAACACGGCCCCGCCGGCCATAGGGGTCATGGCCCGCCATGACCTGCGGAGGACACGCAGATATGAGGTTCACCCAGGCGCGCGCACGACTGCGGCCGGGTCAACGGATCAAAGAGAGCGGCGCGCCAGAGCGCGGATCAGTCTTTGCCTTCGTACTTGAAGGAGACCTTGATTTTCACCCGGTAGCTGGCCACCTTACCCTCTTCTAACTGCATGTCGAGTTCGACGACCTCGGCGACGCGCAGATCGCGCAGGCTCTTCGCCGCTTGCGCGACCGCGGCCGCCGCCGCCTTCTCCCACGACTCGGGGCTGGTCCCGACCAGTTCGATGACCTTGTAAACACTCTCTGGCATGAGGGCCTCCTCGCGCCCAGATGGGCGCGCTGAACAGACGATGGAAACTACAGCCGTTCAACCGTCTCCATCGTCGCTTTCGACAAGTCGGCGTAATACCCGCGCCGGTGTTCGGGGAGCATGGCGGCGAGGAGGTACATGGCCTCGTCCGTCATCAGCCGCAGGCGCTCGCGCGGCAGGCGGCCCGGCGTCGGCTTGAAGCGAAACGGCCGGCCCAAGGTGAAATAGGCGCCGGGCTTGCGCCGGTTCCACGGCCCCATGAGCGTGGGATAGCCGGGCGTGTTCTCGAGCGCCACCGGGATGATCGGCGCGCCGCTCTTGTAACCAATGTAGGCAATGCCTTCACGCGCCTGCGCCAGCGCCGGATGCCGGTGGGCTTCGGGCGCGATCAAAATCACCTCGCCCGCCGCCAGCACGGCGAGCGCGCGCTCCAGGGCGCGCCGGTCGAGTTCCTCACGGTGCACGGGGATCACGTCCCACAGCCAGGGGAAGACGCCCCAGCCGGGAATGCGGTAGACCTCTATCTTCGCCAGCGGGATGATGTTGCGCGGCAGGTTGCCCAGCACCACGACCGGGTCAACGAACGCGATGTGGTTGATCATCAGGATCGCCGGGCCGGTCGGGGGCAGGTTCTCCACGCCGGAGATGCGCGCGTAGTCAATCCGGGCGAACACCCGCCAGCCAATGTGGGTGATGGCCCAGCGCAAAACGCGCCGTATCGGCTCGCGGCGGGCGTGATCGTACTGGCGCCAGGCCGTCTTGCGCGGCTGACGGACGGCTTGCGACCTGTCTGGCGAGGGAGCGAGTTCATCGTTTGCCATCGGTCATTCACTCTTTTCGCAGCCAGAAATCACGTTTTGCGGGCATACACACCCCGATACTCCGGCGGCAGGAGCGCCGCGATGCGCCGCATGATCTCATCCGCCGCCTCGCGGCGGCTCATCTCCGGCGGCAAATGGTAAGGCTGACCGAAGGTTAGTGTAACACAAGGTCGGCGCAGGCGGCGCCACGCGGCGAGGACGCGCGGCCACGCGGTTCCGGTGATCCCGACCGGGAGAATCGCCGCCCGGCTGTGGAGCGCGATAAATCCGGCTCCCTCTTTCGCCCGTTCGAGCGCGTGCGTCAGGCTCTCGCGGCCCTCCGGCGCGACGAGCAGCGCCCTGCCCGACCGTAAGACTTCGATCGCCTGCTGGAGCGCAGCCCGCTCCGGTTCTCCACGCCGCACGGGGATCATGCCGTAGGCGCGGGCCAGCCGGCCGACGACCGGCCAGCCCAAAACCTCCGCCTTCCCGATGACGGCCAGGTCACGGGGCGTAAATCCCATGAGCAGGACGGAATCCGCGCCGCCAAGATGATTCATGGTGATCAAAACGCCGCCGGAGCGCGGCACGTTCTCCAGGCCTCGGACGGTGAGACGCAGCGAAAGTCGGACGGCGAGTCGGGCGAGGCGTGGGAGACAGCGTTTGACAGTCAAGAGTCGAAGTGATAGGCGGCGCATGATCCGTGATGCGTCGTCTATTCACGATCACGTTTCACGCCTCAGGCCCCGCCTCAATTAACTGTTCAATCGCCGCGACGACTCCCAGCAGATCGAGGCCGGTCGTGTCCAGCTGAAGCGCATCTTCCGCCGCGCGCAGGGGGGCGAGGGCGCGCGAAGAGTCAATGCGATCACGCTCGCGCAAATTGGCGAGGATGTCTGCGTAGGTGCGCGCCTGCGCGCCGCCGCGCGCCTGCTCTTCCTGAAAACGCCGGCGGGCGCGGGCCTCGATCGAGGCGGTCAGGAAAACCTTGAGGTCGGCTTCCGGCAAGATCACCGTGCCCACGTCACGCCCGACCATCACCACCTTGCCGCGCAACCCGACGCGCCGCATCTGCTCCGTGAGGCAGCGCCGCACGTCCTGCATCGCCGCGACGAGCGAGACGCTGTTCTCCACGTCCTTGCTGCGAATGGCCCAGGTGATGTCTTCGCCGTCGGCCAGGACGGTCGAGTCGCGCCCGTCGTCCACCGTGGGGGGCTGGATGTCAATGTGAACCCGCTCGGTCAGCGCGGTCACTGCCGCAGCATCGCGGGCCGAGCCGAGTTTGCGCAGGGCGAGGCAGGTCACGGCGCGATACATGACGCCGGTGTCGAAGAAGAGATAGCCTAATTTGTCCGCCAGCCGCTTGCCGACGGTGGATTTGCCGGAGGCCACCGGGCCGTCAATAGCAATCATAGAGGGGAGGGGCATGAGGGAGTAACCAGTGACCAGTGATCGGTGATCGGAAATTAGCGGCCCTGGGCGGTTTGCAGTTGTTGGATATCTTGCCGCACCCAGATGATGACGCGCTCGAACTGGGTGGACGCGCGGCGGAACATCAACCAGTTGAGTTGATCCGGCCATGTCGCCTGGGCCGGGGCCAGCGAGTAGCGCACGGGAAAACTCTGCCCGACGTAGGAGGAGCCGAGTTGAGGGTTCTGCGCCTCGGGCGGCTGCAACTCGTCGAACGGGGCGATGACCACGGGGCTGTCCACGTTAGCGCCGAGGACCTCGACAAAGGCCGCGTGCGGGTAGCCGCGCAAGGCCCAGGCCAGTGCGCCATCCGGCGGGGCCTGCACGGCCACTTGAATGTCATGTGCGTTGCCCACCGCGTAGTTCGAGGTGTTGCTCAGGACTTGCACCAGCCGGCGCAGGCCGTCGGCGGTCGGCTTTTCCCACCACAACTCGACCGGGTCGTTGGCCCGCAATTGCGTCAGCCCCCAGCCGGCGGACAGGTTCACGCACAGCAGCGCCGCCGAACTGCCGAGGGTCAGCCCCAGGCGCGCGGCGCGCGGCGACCATCCCATCCCGAACAAATACGAAACGACAAACACCAGGCCGAGCGCCAGGAGGGAGAGGTACAGGTAGGATAAACGCGACACCGGGATCGAGAGGCCGGAGATGGAGAGCGTGCCCTGCGAGAAATCGGGATTGGCCCGCGCCTGCTCGGCGAGCGCGGCGAGGTTGAGCGCGGAAAAGATGAACAAGGCTGCGATCACCCCGACTTGCGCGGCGATGAGCGGCCACTCTTGGCGCGCCCAGGCCGAGGCGAAGATCTCGGCCAGCACCCATCCGGCGAGCGCGGCGAGCGGCGCGCTCACCCAAATCACGTCGAAGAGTGTGCGGCCGCCGTACAGCGTGACGAAGGCGAGCGCGACCAGGCTGAACCAGGACAGCCGCTGCGCCGGGCGGTGCGCCGTTCGAAAAGCGCGGACTGCGCCGAGGACGCCAAACACGACGAACAGCGGTTCGTAGACGATGAGGAAAGTAAGGATGGTCTGTGGACTGCGGCCAGAGGCAGACAACGCGAAGCCGCGCAGCCAATCCATCCAGCTCGCGCCGAGCGCGCCCAGGCCGAGGCGGTACATGGAGGCGGTAGTGGCAACTACCAGCGCGGTCAGGCCCAATGCCATGAGGAAAGTCTTGCCCTGCCCCCAAACGCGCGCCCACGCTTCGCGGAGCGCGGAGCGCTCATCCGAATTGACCCATATAACGACTAAACTGGTTACCCCGACGATAAACAGGCCGGTGAGGAAGGCCGCGCCGGCCGCGAGGCCAATCCCGAAGAGGACGCCGCTGGCGATGAGCCAGGCAGAGGCTTCGGCGGCGAGGTAACGCCGCAGCGCGCCGAGGCCGAAGCCCAACCCGAAGAGCGCGATGATCGCGCCGTCCGCGCTGCGCGCAGCAGCCAGGAGGCCGGAGGAGACTGCCAGCAATCCGCCGACGAAGAGCGCCGGCGCGCGCCCCAGCCGGTCGTTGAAAAAGGCGGGCAGGAATACAAAAGCCGAGCCGAAAAGGGCCGGCGCGAGGCGGGCCGTGGCGTCACTCGCGTCAAAGACCAGGAAGCTCAGATAGGTGAAAAAGAAATAAGCCGGGCTGTGCGGGAGGGCCGCGCTGGAGTCCACCGTCCCGCGGATCAGGCGGTAGGCCAGCAGGGCCTCGCGCGCCTCGGCGTCGGTCAGAGGGTGAGCGTTGAGCTGGTACAGCCGCAAGGCCAGCGCCAGCGCGAAAAAGGCGAGATAGAGGGA
>DATDRS010000306.1:0-10898 GCA_035291605.1 Anaerolineales bacterium
CCCTTCCTCGCGCCGCACCGCTGGCTGGTGCGCCTCGGCTCGCGCTTCTATTACCCCATCGCCGCCGTCGCGGTGACGCTGGTCATCGGCATTGTCGTGCGCGACGCGCTGGGGGGCGACGAATACCTCCTCCAACTGCGCCGCTTGGCCGACCTGACGCTGATCGGCGGCATGTGCGTCCTCGTCCTCTTCTGGCGCGCCGAGCGCATGTGGCTGCGCGGCCGCGTCAACTGGCTCGTGCGCTTCACCCGCCCTGACCTGGCCTTCCTGTGGTCGGGCCTGTCGGTGATTGTCATCGCCGTCGGGATGATTGCGTTGATCCTGATCGCCCCGACCAGCACGGTCGCGAACCACCTGTGGCCGTTGTTTCTCTTTCCGCTCCTCTTCCTCGCCGAGCGCGGCGACACCGTCCCGTTCCTGTACATCCTCGGCCTCACCTGCTTCGTCCTGTTCATCTTCCGCCTCACGGTGAGCAACTCCCTCTCAGGCGTCCTCACGCCGCCGCTGTGGCTGGCCATCCTCGCTACGTCCAACTACTACCTCGCGCGGCGGCATCTCCTGCTCGAACTCCGCACCGACATCCTGCGGGAGATCGCCCATCAATTCTCCACCGTTCCCGACGTCGAAAAATCCTTCGAGGCCATTACGGAAACGATCGGCCGCCGCCTGCGGCACGATCACCTGCGCCTGTGGCTGCTCGACGAAGCCAGGGAACGGCTGGTGCTGCACGCCGCGTGGGGGACGCCGCAAAAGCAGTGGCAGGGACTCAGCCTTCCCCTGGAGGGCAGCCTCCCCGGCGCGGTGGTGCGCAGCGGCCAACTGGAAAGCTGGGATGACGTGAAACAGCGTCCGCATCACGCCAGCCCGCCGCCCTTTGAGTGGGTGGTCTCGGCCCTCGCCGTCCCGATCCGGGCTGCCGGGCAGACGGTGGGCGTGCTCGAAGCGCTGGGCCGGGCGCAGGCCGAGTTTTGGGAGCTGGATGCCGAGCATCTGGCGTTGATGGCGGACTCGATTGGGATTGCGCTGGCCCGCAGCCAGCACGTCCAGCGCGAGGCCGAACGATTGCGCGATACTTTGTGGCGGGCGGTCACCCAACTGAACGACTGCACCTCCATCCAGGAGATGTTCGACACGATTGCGCGGGAGGCGCAGGCCCACCTGGGCGCGGACCTCGTCGTGCTGTACCAACTCGCGCCCGGAACGGGTTTTCCCCTCACCCCGCCGCTGTTCATGGGCGACTTCCGCGATGCGGAGGCGCTGCGCCAGCCGCAGATCCCTGAAGACTCGGTGCTGTTCGAGCTCGTGGAGAAGTGGGCGCCGTTCTACAGCGCTGAGGCGCAGATTGATCCCATCTTGAGCCGGGGTAGGTTGGTCGTCGAGGAAGCGCCGCCCGCCGCAGGTGATGTCATTGAGTCGGGACTCAACCTCCCCTACGGCAAGCGCAACCGCTTCATCCTCCGCGAAAACGTGCGGTCGGCGGCTTTCCTGCCGCTCGGCACGCGCAGCGAACGCGTGGGCGCGCTGTTTCTCCACTACCGCACGCGCCGCGAGTTCTCGCCGCTCGACCAATTGACGCTGGAGGCTTTCGCCAGCCTGGTCGCCGAGCAGATCAACCGCGCGCGCGTACACTGGCGCAAGTACGAGGCCTTCGGCGGCGTGCTCTTCGGCGTGCACGGCCCGCTCACCCTCAGCGCCGACTCGCTCCGCCGCCTCACCGGCGCGGCCCGCGAGGTCCTGCGCGCCGACCCGGCCACCGCCGAGGCGGCGCTCGACCAGGCGCAAAAGGTGGCGCGCAAACTCGAACTCGCGGCGATGCTCACGCGCCTCTCTCAGCGCGACGAACTCGACGCGACCGGCCTGGCCGACGAACTGCGGCGCGCGGCGGCGAAAGCGCTGCAATTCATCGAGCCGAACTGCCGCGTGTACGCCGACATCCCGGACGAGGCCGACGACCTGCCCTTCGAGGTGCTCGACGCAATCTACTGCCTGGCGATTGAGTCCATCGTGAACGCCGCGTATCACGGCCACGCCCAGCGCATTGACATCGGCCTGGAACTGGAGCCGTCCCGCATTCGCCTGGAAGTGCGCGACAACGGCCAGGGATTTGACCCGGCGCAGGCGCGGCCGGGACCAAACGGAATTTTCGAGGGCCTCGAACTGGTGCAACGACAGTTCGCGGCGCAAGGATACGTGGAGAGCCACCCCGGCGCGGGCGCGCGGGTCGAGGTGGTGTTCCCGTGCCTGGCGGATACGCTGAGAGTAGACGAGCCCGAGACCATGTGAGTCGGCCCACCCTGCCGCGGAGCAACCATGACTGACGCCCACCGTCCCCCTTTGCGCGTGCTGATGGTCGAAGATTACTCGCAATACTACGAAGGCCTGCGCTTCGAGCTTCAGCCGCACGTCACGCTCGACAACGCGCCCGACGCCGCCGCGGCCTTAAAAATGCTCGCCGAGGCGCACTACGACGCGCTGCTGCTCGACCTGGCGCTGCCGCCCACGCACACCATGAAAGAAGGCCTGGGCCTGGCGGAGAAACTCTCGGCAGACGAGGCGCGCAGCCTGCCGATCATCATCCTGACCTCCAAAGACACCGACGCGGCGCTCCTGCGCAAACTCATGGGCTGGCGCGTCTCGATGATCCACAAGGACGACCGCCCTTCCGGGGCCGAGATCGAATATGCCCTGCGCCTCGTCCTGCGCGGGTACTTCCTCCTCTCCCGCCTGCCCGCCGGGGACTTGCCCGGCCTGGCGGCAAGCGCGCCCGAAGCCAGCGCGGAACTCTTTTCCGAGCGCGACTTCGCCATCTTCCGGCTCATCGCGGAGGAAGGCTGCACCAACCTGCAAATCGCCTACCGGCTGGGCATCAAAGAGGATGCGGTCAAGAAAGGCGTCCAGCGTATCTTCCGCCGCATCGGCGTTGCCAGCCGCGCCGAGGCCGTGAAATGGTGGTTTGAGCATAAGGAAGAATTCAGGAGTCAGTAGACCGTCATCAGTAGACAGTGATCAGTGATCAGTCGTCGGAAGTTGCTCTTCTGAATTCTGACTCCGGCTTTCCGAGTTCTCATCCGCGATCGACGATGCAACCTCTCACCCGCTACAAATCCCAGTTCGTTATTATCGCCGCCCTGGCCTTTGCTTCCGCCGTGTGCCTGGCGCTTTACACCTTCCGCGTCCTCTACAGCGGCCGGCTGACGTATTTCTTCCTCAATTGGAACCTGTTCCTCGCCTGGATTCCGCTGCTGTGCGCGTTTGCCGCTTACGGTTTCTACGCCCGGCGGACGAAGTTGCGCTATGCGGCCGTCGCGTGGTGTACGGGGGCCTGGCTGTTGTTCTTCCCTAACGCCCCCTACGTGCTGACCGACCTGATGCACCTGCAACCCACCGGGCAGGCGCCGGTCTGGTTCGACCTGGTGATGCTCCTCGCCTTCGCGCTGACCGGGCTGTTCCTGGGCTTCGCCTCGTTGTACCTGATGCAAGACCTCGTCACGCGCTCCCTCGGGCGGGTCGCCGGCTGGCTGTTTGCGGTGATGGCGCTGGGCCTGAGCGGTTTCGGCATCTACCTCGGCCGGTTCCTGCGCTGGAACAGTTGGGATGTGCTCTTCGACCCCCGCGGCCTCGCCGCCGATGTCTGGGTCCACCTGCGTCATCCGCTGGCGCATCCACAGACGTTTGCTTTCTCCATGCTCTTTGCCGTGTTCTCCTTCTCGGCCTACCTCATCCTGTTCGCTTTCACCCGGTTCCATCAGGCCGAACCATCTCGGGCGCAATAGCACCGGTTTCCTGACGCCGCCTCCATCCATCGGGGATGCCTGCCCAAAAACCTGGTTTCTGCGAGAAACTGGGTTGCTCAACGTGCCTGAACGCCGTACCATCCCGGGCACTTTCGTGCGCCCGGCGACGCCCTCCCGGGCCACCTTTTCCCCCCTCATTTCACCAACGCCCATCTCGACTCGGCACTCCGCCGGCTGTAATGTAAGTCTCATAAGTGCGGCTCCATTCGCTGCGCGGGGAGGAAACCATGGCCGAGGAAACACAACCCAGCAAGAAAGCCGTCGTGATGCGCGTTTGGATTTTGCTCTTCCTGATCGGGTTCGGATTGCGGATTTTCCGGGCGACGGTCGGGGACGCGCCCGTCGCCGCGGCTGCCGAGACGGGCCAACCCGCATCGCCGGCCCCCGCCCCGGTTGAGGCCGCTCCCCAAGACAATCAGGTAAACGACCGGCCCACTCCGGTCACTTTCGTCCGCGTCGGGTGGTTGAGCCAGTGCGAGGCCGCGCCAGTCCGGCAGTTGGGCCTGTACACCGCCGACGATGCGCCCTGCCATCCGCACCGCGCGGTTTCGCTCAACTGGCTGCAAAGCCAACTGGCTTCCACCGGGGTGCTGGCCACGGGCGAGTACCTCGAGGATGCCCCCAACCCGGGGGACCCGACTTGCTTCGCCGCCGTGCTCTCCGGCCCGAATGCAGCGCCCTCCGGCTGGCTGTGCGCCGACGCGCGCGGCCTCTACCGGGCCGACACGAACGGGCAAGCGCCCGCGGCGCGGTTCCAGTTATGGATACAGGGTTAGTCAGGCTAGACCTGTCAGGTCTGTCAACTGGAGGCGCCGAAGAAAATGACGACCGAGCGGCTCCGCCGCTGCCCGTCCACAAGACCAGATCAACTCCACACCTCCAGAGGGAGGATGATCCTCACGGCGTCGCCGTGGGCGCGGCCTCGCCTGGCTGGGGGTTCTCGACGATCACCCGGCGCGTGACGATATACCACTGCGCCAGGTTGTTGAAGCGGTCGCTCGGCTCGGTGAGCGGGCCGGTCTGCACGCCGTTCACTTTTGTGTCCACGGCGTAGTTGTAAACGGGATAATAGAGCAGCAGCGCCGGGACCTGATCGGCGAAGCGAGACTGGAAGCGCTGGTAGAGCCGCGCCCGCTGGGCGAGGTCGGTCGTGATGCGCGCCTGTTCGAGCAGTTCGCTTGTCACCCGGTCGCTGAACCCGCTGTAGTTCTGTCCGCTCTCCACCTGGGTCTCGTGCCAGAGGGGATACGGGTCTGGATCGGGCGTCCCGGCGAGGTTAAAGTCCACCAGCAAAGCCTGGTAAGCGCGCGGCTCGAGATACTGCCCTCGGATGGTCGCCGGGTCAACCGCACTCACCTCGACCTGCACCCCAATCGCGGCCCATGTTTCTTTCGCCGAATTCGCTGCGGCCACATGCGCCGGGTCGTTCGGCGTGACGAGGGTGAACTTCAGCGGCCTGCCATCCTTTTGCCGCACGAAACTCTCCGTCCCGGCGACCGCCTCCGCCGGGAAAACCCACCCTACGCTGTCGAGCAGACTGCTGGCCCGCCCGGGGTCGTATTTGGCCAGTGGCAATCCGGCGTTGTAGGCCCACGAGCCGGGCGCGACGGGCGAGTCCGCGGCCACAGCCTGACCCCGCATGATGTTCGCGACCATTGCGCTCCGGTTCAAGCCATACAGCAGCGCCTGCCGCACTTTCTTCTCCTTGAAGAAAGGGAGTTCTTCGCTGCGCTGGTTAAGGAAAATCAGGCTGTATTCCGGCAGGAGAGAAGTGTACAGCCCCAGTTGCGGCAGCTTGAGCGCCTCGGCCATCTGCGTTTCCTCCAGGCGGCTGAGGCCCAGCACTTCGCCGTTTTGATAGGCCGCAAAAGCCGCCGCCGCGTCGGGATAGAAGTTGAACTGGATCTGATTGAGCCTGGGTCGCTGAGGGTAGTTGTCGGCGGCGACGGTGAGCACCACGCCGGTAAAACGCTCGTCCGCGATCACCCAATGGGCAAGCCGAAATGGGCCAGAGCCAATCGGATTCAGGTTGAAATCGGAATTAACCAGGTTAGCGGCGGAGACGCCCGCGAGTTTGTGTCTGGGGAGCAGGCCGAAGGTCGTGTAATCCAGGAACGGCGCGAACGGCTCCGGCAGCGTGAAGGAAATCGTCTGCGCATTGACCATCTCGTAGTTGACCGCCTGCCACAACGCGCCGATGTCCGCGGGGCCGAGGTACGCCGGGTCTCGCAGCAGTCCGATGGTGAAGGCCACGTCGTCTGCCGTCAGGGGTTGGCCGTCGTGCCACTTGAGATTGGGCCGGAGGATGAAGGTGTAGGTCAGCTGATCGTCGGAGATGAACCAGTTGGCGAGGTCGGGCGCCGGGCGGCCCAGCGTGTCGAAGCGCGTCAGCCCGCTGAAGATTAATCGGTCAATGTCCCGGTCAACCGGATTGGCTCGATCGAGCAGAGGATTGAGCGCGCGCGGGGAGCCGATGAGCGCCTCCGTGTAGACGCCGCCCTCCGCCGGGACGCTGGTCACGGCCACCTCCTCGCCCTGCCCCCACAACAATCCGCCGACGAGCGCCATGCCCAGCACGGCGATGAGGGCTTGCCAGCGCAAATGTCGCATAGCGATAAAAAAGGTGTCCCACGACCCCAAAGGCCGTAGAACACCCGGCTTCAGAGGCCCCGGCGAGGGTTAACTGCCGGTGGCGATGACGTTGACAATCGCGATGAGGAAGAAGACCGCCGCCAGGCCGATGGTGACATTGAAGAGCGTGCGCTCAATGCCCCGGCGCGCGCGGAAGACCCCGCCCGTGTCAACGCCCGTCAGGCCGCCCAACCCGGCGGATTTGGATTGCAGGATGATCGCCGCGACCAGGGCGATGGACAGCACAATTTGTGCGATGTCGAGATAGTCAGTCAGCTTCACAGATCAAACCTCCAGTTCTTGAACGGGCGTGATTATAACAGACGGCAGGGAAAGCGACGAATGACGAGCAACCATCCCGACACGCGGCACACGCCGCCCGCCACATCGCGAAGCATCACGCCGGGATGAAAAAGAAGGCCACGCCCAAGATGAGGTAAACGCCGAGCAATTCCGCCCCTTCCAGCCAGTTGGTCTCGCCATCCAAGGCCACCAGCGCGGTGACCAGCACACCCGCGATTAACGCCAGCAACTCGAACTGGTTGAAGACCAGGTTCAAGTATTCCCCGTTCGGGCCGCCGAACAACAGGCTGACGAACACCAGCACCGGCGCGACAAACAAAGCGATCTGCAGGCTGGAGCCAAGCGCGATCTCCAGGCTCAGATCCATGTGGTTCTTATACGCCACTTCCACCGCCACGATGTGCTCGGCGACGTTGCCGACAATGGGGACGAGGACGATGCCCAGGAAAAACTCGCTCAGGCCCAGCGCCGCCGTCACGGCTTCCACGGTGTGCACCAGGATCTCGCTCAGCCAGACCACGCCGCCCGTCGCGAGCGCCAGGACGATCGCCGCCGTCCGCGGGGACCAGTGCGGCGCCTCCGACGGCGCGCCGTGCGTCAGCGCGCTGTCGCTCACCCTCAGGCTGTAGTACAGCCCCAGCCCGTACAGCAGGATCATCACCACGGCCACGCCCAGGCTGATGTTCTCCGAAATCTGCGGGGGCAGCTCGCGCCCCTCCAGCGTGTGGTTGAACAACGACGGCACGCTGAGGGCGACGACCGCCAGCACGAGCATCGTGGCGTTCGTCGCCGCCTGCTCGCGGTTGAAGCGCTGACGCCCGTTTTTCCAGCCGCCCAGCAGAACGCTCGCGCCCATGACGAGCAATAAGTTGCCAAGGATCGAGCCGGTGATCGAGGCCTTGACCAATTCGAGCAGGCCGGCCCGGATGGCGACGATGGTGATGATCAATTCGGCGGCGTTGCCGAGGGTGGCATTGAGCAGACCGCCAATCTTTGGCCCGGTGATGGCGGAGAGCGCCTCAGTCGCCTCCCCAATCAACTCGGCCATCGGGATCAACCCGGCGCAAGCCAGAAAGAAAATCAGAACCGGGTCCCAATGGAGGAGGTTGCCGACGACAGCCAGCGGCAGCCCAATCAGCAAATAATGAACAGGCTTGATGGATTTGAGCAGTTCTTTCATCGTCCCTCCGGTGAAAAGAGTTTGTCCAGCGATTTCGATGGGAGCAATACCCGCAGAATCTGCGGTATAACCTGAACCGACATGTGGTCGGCGCGGGCCAGCGGTTCGCCGTCAATCTGAATCGCCTGCGGGCGCGAAGTATAAATATCCACCCGGTCCCCGGTCAAATGGGTGACGCCTGGATGTCCCTCGTGCTGCCCACGAAACAGCCGGGCCGCGTGAGCCAGCGCCTCGGCGTACGTGCCTCCCTCGAACAGCCACACATCCATCTGCCCGTCGTCCAGCCGCGCGCCGTGCCTGAAGTTAAGCAGCCCGCCGCCGTACCAATTGATGTTCGAGATGGCCGCCAGCAGATAATGTCCGCTCACCTCGCGCTCCCCAACCACCACGCGCATATCTGCTCCTCGCCATTGGTAAGCCATCACAAACGCCGCCGCCGTGTTGTAAAGCAGGCCCAGATGCCGGGCGATCCAGCGCTGCGTATTGAGCCGTTCCATGATAAAAGCGTCGAGGCCCGCGCCGGCCCACAAAAGAAACAGATGGCCGTTGCACCGGCCCATGTCGGCCAGCCGGGTCTGGCCCTCCAACAGACTCAAGGCGTCCTGCTCTAGCGCCTGAGCGTGATCCCACGCTAAAGGGAGAAGACCGATCTCCTTCGCCCACACGTTGGCCGTGCCCACGGGCAGGACTCCCAGCGCCACCGGGCTGCCCGCGAGTTCCGCTGCGATGGCGCCCACACTGCCGTCGCCGCCCGCCACGAGAACCGCGTCGGCCTGCGCCGCGATGGCCGCGCGCGCCGCCCGCCGGAATGGCTCCATCGCCGTAGGCCGTTCGAGGCGGACTGACAGGCCGCGCCGCGCCAGGGCCTCCACCCCTTGCTCAACTTTCGCCGCCGAGTTGGGCCGGCCAGACAGCGGATTGTGAAGAACCCAGATGCGACGCATCTCCCCGATTATAGACGAACACCACCCGCACGACTTACGGCGGCTCCGAGCAATTCTCCCACCTTGAGGACGATCCGCGCCTGGTGCGCCTGTTCGCCGGATACGCCTTCAGCAAGGAATACAACAAGTTTGATTTTTGTATGTCCTGTTGTAAAATCTCCACCGATGTCCAGCGACCCCCTCCTCAACAAACGCTACAAACTCCTCAGCCCCATCGGGGCGGGCGGCATGGCCGTGGTGTACAAGGCACAGGACCTGTCGCTGGGCCGCCTGGTCGCGGTCAAAGTCCTGCGCGAAAACCTGACCGGCGACCCGGAGTTCCTCGCCCGCTTCCAGCAGGAGGCCCGCGCTGCCGCCAATCTCACCCACCCCAACATCGTCACCGTCCACGACTTCGGCAAGGACAACGGGCGCTACTACATCGTGATGGAGTACCTCGAGGGCAAGGACCTCAAGACGCTCATCAAAGAGAGCGGCCAGTTCAAAGTTGACCGCGCGCTCGACATCGCCGTCCAGGTTTGCGCGGGCATCGGCTACGCCCACCGCGCCGGGTTAGTGCACTGCGACGTGAAGCCGCAGAACATCATCATCACCGCCGACGGCCGGGCTAAGGTCACCGACTTCGGCATCGCGCGCGCGCTCGCCAACATCCGCCCCGGCGAGACGACCGACGTGGTATGGGGCAGCCCGCAATACTACTCCCCCGAACAGGCCGCGGGCGAGGTCCCCACCCCGGCCTCGGACGTGTACTCGATCGGCGTGGTGATGTACGAGATGGTTGCCGGGCGGCTGCCGTTCGTCGCCTCCACCCAACAGGCGCTGGCGATGATGCACCTGCGCGAGGAGCCGCCGCACCTCTCCATGTTCAACCCGGCCATCCCGGAGAAATTGGAGCTTATCGTCCACAAGGTACTGGCCAAAGAGCCTTCGGCGCGCTATCGCACCGCCGACCAGTTGGGCCGCATCCTGATCTCGTACCGCGAACAGGGCGAGGGGATGACGAGCGCCCAGATGGCCTCCGGGGTGACGCCTCCGGGCGGACAGCCCCGCGCGGCGCTTCAAGGCGCACAACGCCCGGCCCAGCCCGTCAACCCCGAATCCCCGACCACCTACCGCCCGTCGGGCCGAACGCCCTCCGCCCCTGCCCCGGCCCAGGCCTCGACCACCGCCTCCCATCGGCCGGTCGGCGGCGACGCCTACGCCCCCGGGGAAGGCGGGTTGGACTGGATCGCCGTCGGGCTGGGTTTCGTCGCCTTCGTCGCCGTGGCGGGTCTCATCCCCCTGTGGGGCTGGGTGTATTTCGTCTACACCCGGTGAATAAACTCAGCGCTGAGGTCAGCCTCAATCGGATAGTTCTCCCCTTAGCCTTCCTGACAAACATCCTGATTAGAGCGAATTCCGAGTTCACTTACGACTCCGCATCCTTCGACTGCGCGGCAAAAAACGCCGCTCCGCTCAGGATGCTGTCGTAAACCAACCTGGAAACCGCTCTAGGAGTTCTTAGCGTGCCTCGACTGTCACCGAGGCCAGCGCCAAGATATTGTTCTCCAGGACAGGCTGATGGGAGCGAATCACGTCAAGCCTCTCCAGGGCGGGCCAGCGATACAAGCCTACGCGCACTTCGTAAACGCCTGCTTTGAGATCGGGCGGCAGTTGAATGATATGTTGGTCAGGATAGACTACATTCGTTGCCCAGCCGGTCGTTGGGTGGTTCTCGGCGCAGGGCGGGCCGTCATGTTGCGCGAGGGGCTGCAGCTCACCCGCGCGGCCAAGATGGACGAAGACGAGAATTTCATCGGATGACGGCTGGTTGAGACGCCAATAAAGATTCACGTCCATCACGCCCCCAGGCGTGGCTGTCGTCGGCAGCTCATAGCCCATCAACTCCACCCCGCCAGCAAAGTCAGTCTGCGCCTGCGTAAAAGCCAGATCAGGCCTCACACCAGCCGGGACCTCATAGAACTGCGAATAGGGATAGAGATGAGGCCAGTCTAAAAACTCGGCAACGAGGCGGCCTGAGGGATAGAGCGCTTGTAAGCGATCCAG
>DATDRS010000307.1:0-31566 GCA_035291605.1 Anaerolineales bacterium
TGGCCTGGAAGAACTTCATCTGCTTGGTGAAGGGGTCCAGCCTCTCACCGGCTGGCACGGCCGGCCTGTTCGCCACCACCACTTTCAGCAGCCCCGGGATGATGACTTCGCCCGGCCCTTTCTTCCCGATCTGGCCCTTCACCACCTCGTTCAACGCCTCCAGCGCGGCGGCGACCTGCTTCTTGCTCAGCCCGCTCTTCTCGGCCACAGCCGCCACAAACTCCGACTTGGTCATCTTCTTATTGTCTGCCATAGGTTCATCTCCTTTTGGATACGTGAGCGCTTTTCAGCCCCAGGAATTTAGCCGCAAAATATACTGCGAATCCCGCTAAAAAGCCAGCAAGTCGGCCATCCGGGCGGCGATGGCCTCCACGCTGGGGACCACCGCCCCCATGAGCTTCGCGCTGTACGGCACGGGGCAGTCGGGCGCGGCCACGCGGCCCACTGGCGCGTCGAGATAGTGGAAGGCCTCTTCGGCAATCGCCGCGATGATCTCACCCGCGAACCCGCCCGTCAGGGTGTCCTCGTGCACCACCAGGCACTTGCCCGTCTTCTTGACCGATGCCAGCACGGCCTCACGATCCCAGGGGATGATCGTGCGCAGGTCAATAATTTCGACCTGACCCGGCCAGGATTTGGCGGCTTCGAGGCACCGGTAGACCATCTCACCCCAGGTGACGACCGTCAGGGAAGCCCCGGCCAGGACGACCGCGGCTGCTCCGAACGGGATCACAAAGTCGTCGCCGGGGTAGGGGCGGCGGGCCGGGACGGTGTCGAGCAGCGCGCGGTGCTCGAAGAAGAACGTGGGGTCGTTGCCCCGTAGCGCGGAGCGCAGCAGCCCGACGGCGTCCTCGGCGTTGGACGGGAACGCGATGCGCCAGCCGGGCGTGTGGGCGTAGATCGCCTCGCCTGTCACCGAGTGCCACGGGTCGCCGGTTTTCTTGCCGAACCCGACCGGGAGGCGCACGACGACGGGGGCGGCGAACTTCCCGGCGGTGCGCCAGCGCAGCGTCCCGCAGTCGTTGATCTGCTCGGTCGCGGGATCGGCATATTTGCGGAACTGGATCTCCGGGACGGGCAGCAACCCGGCGAGGGCCATGCCCACCGCGCTCCCCATGATGCCGTCTTCGGAGAGCGAGGTGTCGAACACGCGCTCGCAGCCGTATTTGCGCTGGAGGTCGAGCGTCGCGCCGTGCACGCCGCCTTTGACGCCTACGTCCTCCCCAAAGACGAGCAGGCGCGGGTTGAGCGCCAGTTCGGCGTCGAGCACGCGGCGCACGGCGTCGAGGAAGTTGATGCGCGGGCCGGCCTCCTTCGACTTCCACTTCGGCTGCGCCTGCGCTCCGCTCAGTGTCCGCTCAGGATGTGGGAACGCGATCCCTTCGGGCAGTAAACCGCCGACGATTTGCGGCTGCCCCTCGAAGAAAATGTGCCTGGGGGCCGAGGCCGGGTCGGGGTCAGGTTTCTGCATAGCCGCCAAAGCCGCTTCTCGCACCTCGCTCTCCACTTCCTTTTCCAGCCCCTCCCAATCCAGGTCAGGCATCCAATTCTTGAGGCGCAGCAAGGGGTCGCGCGCGGCTTCTTCGGCGCGTTTCGCGGCGGACTTGTAGGCCTGGTCGTCAATGAAAGTGTGACCCATGAGGCGCGGCACGCTCAGCCGCAGGAGGCAGGGGCCGTTGCCCTCCCGCACGTAGTCCGCCGCCGCCGTAATCTTTTGCGCGGCCTCGACCGGGTCAGTACCGTCTCCGTCGAGGACATGCAGGCCATGATAGGCGGAGAGGTTCGCGGCGATGTTCGTGCCGGGGGTTTGCAGCAGGCTCGGCACGGAGATGGCGTAGCTGTTGTCCTCGATGAAGAAGAGCATGGGGAGGTGGAGCGTCGTGACGACGTTGAGCGCGGCCCAGAACCCGTTGGCGGCGACGGAGCCGTCGCCCCCCAGTGCGGCGGCGATTGCTCCCTGCCAGCCTTCTTCCTGGAGTGTACGGGAGCGATAGAAAATGGCGTGCGCCCAGCCCGCGGCGGGCGTGTACTGCGCGCCCACGTCGCCTGAGGAGGGCAGAACGGTGACGCCCTGGCGCGGCGGCATCGAATACACCACGCCCACGTCGCGGCCCTCGGAGGGGCTGCCAGTCTTGGCCATATCGGCGGCGAGGGCTTCCTGCGCGGTGAGACCGGCGGCGAGCATGAACGGGCGCGAGCGGTAATACACGGCCGCGCCGTCGTGCGGGTGCGTCAGCGCCAGCCCGAGGAGGATTTGCGCCAGTTCGTGCCCTTTCGCCGAGAACTGATAAGTGACTTTGCCCTGCGGGGTGAGTTCCTGCTCTTCGAGCGTGTCAATCCATCGCGAAGTGAGGAGCAGGCGGGCGACGCGAGGCCAGTCGGGCGTTAGGGCCCGTGTGGGTGTGTGGGTGTGTGGGAGGGGGTGCATCGGCAACGGATGGAGCGGCTGACTCAGCGCGGCGGACGGCTCATCATCAACACGATCCACCTGCCTTTTTGCGCCGTTTTGCCATCCTGATTCTTCACGTCCATGGCCAGCGTCACCGCGCCGCCGCCGAGGCGGGGCAGGGCCTTCGTCTCCAGCACTTCGAGTGCGACGTGGATCGTGTCGCCGATGAAAATGGGCGCGCTGAATTTCCATTCGGCGATTTCGCGGAAGGCGAGGATCGTGCCTTCCAGGATACCCGTCTGCACCGCCAGGCCCGAAGCGATGGAGAGGCCGCACAGCCCGTGCGCGACGCGCTGGCCGAAGGGCGTGGTTTTTGCAAATTCCGCGTCGGTGTGCATTTGGTTGAAGTCGCCCGACAACCCGGCGAAGGCGACGATGTCGTGCTCGGTGACGGTGCGAGCGGCGGTGACGATCTTCTGGCCGACTTCAAACTCTTCAAAATACATGCCGCGCTGGGCAGGGGGGAGGGACATCGTCTGCGCTCCTATGCATACACGGTGTATAAATGGGGGTGAGTTTACAGCAATCTCGCAAAATTTGCGTAATCCCTGGCAAAGATTTCCGCGCGATTCATATGCAGCCGGACTTTACATATCCCTGGACGCTTTCACGGCTTCCTCCCCGCGCTCCTCCCCTATCGCCGCGAGCGTGCGCTCGAACTCGGCGAGCGTGCGCTGTACGGCGGCCTCGATGGAATAGGGGAAGAGCGGGCCGGCGGCGGGGCTGTCGAGGTTCATCCAGGCGTGCGAGTCTTTGGGGACGAGCCGCTTCACCAACGGACGGAAGGGCGGGAGAATCCACAGCGCCTCCACCGGCCAGTAGACGCGGCCCGACCTCAGCCGGGGATGCTTGAGCAGGGCCGGGTCGAGGCCGTCAATGGATGTGACGGGGGGCCAACCCCAATCCTTGGCCCCGCGAAGCGCCCTGTCGGGATCCTTCGACTTCGCTTCGCTCCGCTCAGGATGGTTGACAGGGGAAGGGAGTCCCTGCTCCATCCACAGCGCCACGTAGTTCGAGTGGGAGTAAAAATCCTGCGCGGCGTGGGAGAGCCGCCCAAAGGCGGCCCAGGCTTTGGCGGGCCAGGCCGCCTGAGCGGCCAGGGCGCGCTGATCTTCTATGTATTTCAGGCTCTCGGCAAACAGGCCGTCGTCGAAGTGGTATTCGGGATGGCCGACCAGTCCGCTCAGGTTGTCCTGGTTCAGATTGGCCCGGGTGATGGCGGCGAGGGCGCGCGCGGAGACCTGCGCCCCGAGTGCGCGCTGCAGAACCTGACGGTGGTAGATGCCTCGCATTTTGAATAGAGACCTGCCAGGGCTCGAGGGCCTGGCAGGTCTGAGAATGTTATCCTTGCAGCCCCACCTGGCGGCGCAGAGTTTTCATGTCGAAGTAGATGCGTTCGCCAAGAATCTCGCCCTCTTGCATAGGAAACACAATCGTCAGCGGCAGGCGGACGGGCCGGCCGGTCGCGGGGATCCCGAAGAGCGGGCCGGTGTGCGTGCCGACCAGCACGGACTCCTCGACCACGCCCTCCTCGCCGATGAATTGCCCCTGCAGTTCAAACGTCACGTCGGGCATGGCTTCGAACAGCCCGCGATAGAACGCGGCGACGGCGTCTTTGCCGCGGTGCGTTTCGCCCGTCGCCATGATCTGGTAGACCGGCTCGTCGGACAGCGTATCGAGCAGCCCTTCAACCGAGCGGCGGTTTTCCGCGATGACGTGCTTTTGCCAGAGGCGTTTGTTGGCGTGAATGGACATAGTCTTTTTTCAACGGATGGGACGAAGGTGCGTCGCACGTGACTAGGGGCCGACGGTGACCCGGTCTTTGATATCGGCGAAGATGGTGTCGCCGATGCCTCTCACATTCTTGATCTCCTCGACGGTTCGGAATGGGCCGTTGGCCGTCCGGTAATCAATGATGCGCTGGGCGAGGGAGGGGCCGATGCGCGGCAGAGTCTCCAGTTCGGCGGCGGTGGCGGTGTTGATGTTGATCTTAGCGGAACCGCTTGAACCGGAGGGCGCGGCGGTCGGCAGTGGGGTGGGGGAAGGTGTGCCGGGGCCGACGGTCACGGTGGGTGGCGGAGGGGTCGGGGTGGAGGCCGCTTCCGGCACGATGATCTGGTCGCCGTCTCTGATCAATTGCGCGAGATTGATGTGGCTCAGGTCGCCGCGCTCAGTCGCGCCGCCAGCGGCGCGGATGGCATCCTGCACGATGCTCCCGCGCGGGAGGGCGTACACCCCCGGCGCGTTGACGGCGCCTGTCACGTGGACGCGCAGGGGAACAGGCGTGGGCGGCGGCAGCAGTTCCACCGGGCGACCCGGCGGACGGCGCGCGACGACGAGCAGGACGCCGGCGACGAACAGGCTGAGGAGGAGGCCGAAAAGAAAGTCTTTGAAGCGCCCCAACATCGCCGGGGATTATAGCCCCGGCCTGGCCAAGCGCCAAAGGCGCCGGTGCGCATGGGGTATAATCGCCCGGCGATCTATCTTATGCATCCCAGAAACCCGGTTTCATCCTCGTCGGAGTGAGCCTGATGCCCAAAGATTACAGCCCGGATGTCACGCCCCCGAATGCCCAGCGGCGGCCTGAGCATGCGCAGGACGATGCGTGGACGCGCGCGTTTCTCCAGCGCGCCCAGATCGGCCACGTCGCGACGCGCTGGGATGACCGGCCCTTCATCACGCCGACGAGCTTCTGGTACGACCCCGAGCGGAACGCGATTTACTTTCACTCGAACAGCGTGGGGCGGGTGCGCGCGAACTGCGAGCGGCACGAAAAGGTGTGCTTCGCAGCGAGCGAATCTGGCCGTTACCTGCCCTCGAACGTGGCGCTGGAGTTCAGCCTCCAGTACGAGAGCGCGATCGTCTTCGGGACGGTCCGCGTGCTGGAAGACGACGAGGAGAAGCGGCGCGCGCTGTATGGCCTGATCGAAAAGTACTTCCCGAACATGAAGCCGGGCCGGGAGTATCGCCCGATCACCGACCAGGAGTTGAACCGCACGAGCGTGTACGCCATCCTGGTCGAGAGTTGGAGCGGGAAGCGTAACTGGCCGGAACGCGCTGAACAGAGCGACGAGTGGCCGCCGCTGGAGGAGAAGTGGTTTGAGGGGTAGCGCGTCCGGTGTTCGTATTCGCTGAAGACAAGTCCGTTTGCAAAAACGGATTGATGAGTCCATACTTGTTCTTCACCGAATATCGCCGCCGCATCCTGATCGTGGCCCAAGCGGGCTAAGAGACTATGCTGATCCTGACTGTTCGCTCGCCGTCGAACGAGCCCCGCGAATACATTGTGAAGCCTGGCAAAACCACCGTTGGCCGCAAACTGGACAACGATATTGTCATCGCCGATGAGTCGGCCTCCCGCCTGCATGCCGAGATTTATTGTCAGGCAGATATTGCCGTCATCGTTGATATGGGCAGCCGGAATGGCACATTCGTCAACCGAGAGCGTCTGACCCAACCGCATGCCTTGCGGCCCGAAGACCAGATTCGCATCGGCCAGCATGTGGTCAGCATCGCCTTCCGAGATGACAGGACGGCTGCCGACCTCATCGCAGCCCTCGCGCGCACCCAGCCTCTGACGCGCGAACTGCTCCTCGAATCCGTTGATCAACATGCCGTCTTATTGTACGAAGTCGCCAGCCGGCTTAACACCATCCTGGACTTGAAAACAGCCTTGCAAGAAGTCTCGAATTTGATGCGGGTTTCGATGGGGGCTGAGAAATGCGAGGTGGTCCTGGCGGATCGCTTCGACCAACTCGCCGAATTGGGCTTTCCTACCTCCATTGCGCAACAGGCTATTGAGCAGCACTCGGTTGTCGTCACCCCGGATGTTTCCTCCCAGGCCGATCAAATTCTGGGCCAAAGCGCCCGGCTGCTGGGCATCCGCACCATGTTATGTGTGCCCGTGATGATTGGAGAGGAAGTTGCCGCCCTAATCTACGTCTACAAGACCGATCCGGCTTCCCGGCCCTTTGACCAGCACGATGTGCAACTGGCGGTAGCGATCAGCCACCAGGCTGCGCTGACGATCCAGCGCACACACCTGCTCGAGAAAGCCCAACTGCTGGAGCAATGGGCCATCACCGACAGCCTGACAGGCTTGCACAACCGTCGGCACTTCCTTGAATTGGCTGAACTTGAGTTCCACCGCGCGCGCCGTTATCAGCATCCCTTATCGGCGATGATGCTGGACATTGACCACTTCAAACGAGTGAATGACACTTACAGTCACGCTCTCGGCGATCAGGTCATACAAGCGGTCGCTGCACTTTGCCGAGAAAACCTGCGTGATATTGACCTGATGGGGCGCTATGGGGGGGATGAATTCGTGGCGCTCGTGCCCGAGGTCAATCTGGATGATGCGCGGAAGGCGGCGGAACGCCTCCGCAAAATCATCGCCGATGCGCCGATTGATACAGAGCGGGGCCCGTTGAACATTACGATCAGCATAGGCGTCGTTGCTCTCGCGCCGGACTATTTGGACTTTGCCAGCTTACTCAACCAGGCGGATGCAGCTCTTTACACGGCCAAAAACGCAGGCCGGAACCGGGTAGAGGCATCAAGTTGAGCCGGATATTAAACTGATGCGAGGCGAAGTGAAGGGGAAGGGGTTATGACCGGCACCTTCCTCAACATTATCGCCGTCCTGATCGGCGGAAGCCTGGGGACGTTGTTCGGCGCCCGCCTGCCGGAACGCATCCGCGAGTCAGTCCTGTGGGCGCTGGGACTGTTCACGATTGCGCTGGGTGCAAAAATGACGTTCGACTCGCACAATGCGCTCATCACATTGGGGAGTGTGCTGCTGGGCGGCTTGCTCGGCGAGTGGTGGCGCATTGACGAGGGGTTGAAGCGCTTTGGCGGCTGGCTGGAGGCGCGGTTCAACCGCAGCGCCAGCGCCGAGAGCACGGCCCGCTTCATTCGTGGCTACGTCTCCGCCAGCCTGATCTTTTGCGTTGGGCCGATGACGATCCTCGGCGCGATCCAAGACGGACTGAAGGGCGACTTTCAACTGCTGGCGATCAAGTCGGTGCTGGACGGCTTCGCGGCGCTGGCGTTCTCCGCGTCGCTCGGCATCGGCGTGATGTTCTCGGTCATCACGATCTTTCTGTATCAAGGCGCTTTGAGCCTGCTGGCGGGGCAGGCCGACCGGCTGTTGACCACGCCGATGATTGACGAGATGACGGCCGTGGGCGGATTGCTGGTGATGGGAATCGGGTTCAGCGCCCTGCTCGAACTGCGCCCCATCCGGGTGGCGAACTACCTTCCGGCTCTTGTGGTCGCGCCCGTCGTCGTGGCAGTTTTGCGCCAATTGGGCGTGGCGGGTTTCTGAACCACAGACGGGCGCAGGTGGCTGAGGCTGCGTCATACACAATACTCATTACGCAGCGTCCTCTTGAACAACCACCGCCTGCTCCGTCTTCAACCACTCTAAAAACCCCTCCGGCCCTAACGCCTGTGCGGGGGCCAGCACGCCCGCTTTTGAATAACCAGCGCGTATCATCTCTTGGGCTGCATACGCGGCGATCTCGCCCGTCAGGCCATAAGCATCGCGCCCCGACCAGACCTGTGATCGCCTCTTTCCACTGTCGTTCAATTCAATCTTGATGGCAAACCGGCTCTGGGCGCGCGCAGCCTCGCCCGGCGGCGGGGTGATACGCGAGATGATCTGGGCGGCCAACCAGCCGAGTGGGGTGCGCAGCAGGAGGCTGATGGTCGGGATGATCGCCGAGGCCAGCCCGGCGCTGCGCCGCGAGATGGCCATCCAGGCATGGACGTTCCGCACCCGGCTGTGCGCCGGGATGGTGACGACCTCGGCGCTGGGGAAATAGATCGCGCCATACGAACGGCCATTAATTACGCCCCGCTTGACGAGGGACCCCGGCGCCCGGCCTTTGAGTTTGCCGTCCTCGTAGGCCAGCCAGGAAGTCGCGAAGGTCCTCAACCCGGACAGGCGCGTGCCGATGCTCATGCCCGAGCCGCCCAGAGAATAGACGACCGAGACCTCTTCGATAGAGCCAAGAAAGCGGCGCGCGAGGAGCGCCACGGCGCAGTCGGCGATGGCGACCTCGAAGCCGCAGGCTGGCACGATGGCCGCGCCGGTTTGCTGCGCCAGTTTGGCGTATTGCCGCAGGCGGTACACATACGCAAGCTCGTTGGTAATGTCCAGATAGTGCGCGCCGTGCGCCGCCGCCAGCCTCACGACCGGCTCGCCCAGGTCGGTGAACGGGCCGACGCAGTTGATCAACAGGCGCGCACCGCTGAACAGCGCCGGAAGCGACTCGGGCGTGCGGACATCCGCGATGAGCGTGGAGGGACGGGAGGCCAGCGACTGAGATAAGGCCTGTAATTTCCCCGCCGAGCGCCCGGCGATGCGGAAGGGAAGGCCCCGGCGGTCGAGGGCGCGCGCGATGAGGTGGCCGGTGTAGCCCGTCGCGCCGAAGAGGGTGATCATGTGGGAATGGCTCAGGCGCGCTGGTCGAGCCAGTCGAGCATGTCCTGGAAGACCTTCTCCCGCTCGGTCTCGTTGTGGACCTCGTGGTACAGCCCGGCGTAGCGCTTCAAAGTCTTGTCGGTTGACCGGGCCTGCGCGCAGAACTGCTCCGAGCCGCCGATGCCTATGACCCCGTCGGCCTCTCCGTGCAGGATGAGCAGCGGCAGGGTGAATTCGGAGGCGTGGGTGAGGGCGTAGCCGGCCCATTCGAGGGCGGAACCCCCCAGCCGGGCCGACATGAACGCGTGGGTGAGATTCAGGTCGGGGAGCGAGTTGAGATGCGCCTCGTCGTGAGACATCTTCACGGCCGTGTCCAGTTCGGTGCTCATCGTCAGGGTCGGCCAGATATTGGGGAGAGCCTGCGCGAGGAAGACCTTCCAGGGGGGAGGCTGATAGACCAGCCGCAGCCAGGGCGCACTCACGATGACGCCTGAGACGTCAATCTGGCGGCTTAACGCGAAATTCAGCGTGATTTGCCCGCCCAGGCTGTGTCCGTACAGGAAGCGCTTTTTGCCGGGGTTCTCCTGCCTGGCCTGGTCCAGGATCAACTGGAGGTCGTCGAGCAGGGTCGCGTAACTGGGGATGTGCCCGCGCGGGCCGCCTGATTTGCCGTGTCCCCGCAGGTCGTAGGCGTACAGCGCATAACCGGCGGCGCTCAGCCTTTGCCCCACATGGTTATAGCGTCCCGAATGCTCGCCGTGGCCGTGAGTGAGCGCCAGCACGGCCCGGCAGTCGTCATGTGGCTTCCACGTCTGCGTGCGAAGCCTGAGGCCATCTTGCGTGACGAGCTGGCTTTCGAGATAGGGCATGGTTAGCGTGATCGTCGCCAGGCCGGGCGAAACCGGGTTTCTCTAGAACGTATCACGGATTTCAAAGCAGCAGGCCGGGTCACCCTTGGCTTTGCAGGCCACTTCTACCACCTCGTGCTCGGCGCCCGTGGCCCACTTGACCGCCTCCTGGATTTCTCCCAGTGTCACCCAGCAAATCTCGGCGTCACGGGTGCGGCCAAACGTGGCGTCGCTTTCGTGATCCACAAAGGTGACGTACTGCTCCCCTGGCTCGACCGTGACCTGCCCACCAGGGGCGGCGATCTCCTCCGCCAGCCACTTGAGCGCGTTCAGCTTCCGGCTGGCGTGCGGTTGCAGCCGGTAAAGCCATTGGGTGGTCTGCGCCTTGAATTTGTTGCTCGCCAACAACCGGGTGAAGGAAGCATGGCCGATGCGGTTGAGCGTCCCGCGCGCGCCGCGGCCGTAGTAGTTCTCAATCGCCTGGATCATTGCGGCATACTCGGCGGCGGCCAGCGACGTTTCCTGGTTGTCAGGCGGCAGGTTGCCAGTGTAGCGTTGCAAACCGGCCTGCCGCAGAATGGTCGTCAGACCGCTGCGCCCCATGACCTCCTGCACGGCGAGCATGAAGCGTCGTACGCGCGCGTTCGGCAATGCGCGGCCGGAATTAGAGCTCACTCTGCGCCTCCCATGATGAACAGGTCCGCCGGGGAAAAGTCAGCCGGATTATAGCATTATCCTAACGTCAATTGAAGCACCGGGAACCGCGTCCCATTCAACTCAAAGCCCGCGCGGCGGTAGACGGCCAGCGAAGCCGTGTTGGTGTTCTGGGTATTCACGGTGAGCGTGCGCGCGCCACGCTGGTCATAATAGGCCGTCAGGTCGGCGATCAGAGCCTGGCCGATGCCCTGACCCTGCCAGTGCAGCAGCACCGCCAGCCGGGCGAGGTGGCCTCCCTCCTGGGCCGGGGTAGTCAGTTGATAGCCAACCACTTCGCCGCCAACTTCGGCCACGGTGAGATATTCGGCCTGCGCGATGGCGGTCCGGATCACTGGCGGCGACATTTGCCAGGGTGGGGCGAACGCAGCCAGGTCGGCGGCGATGATGGCCTCATAGTCTCTCAGGTGCGCGCGCCGGATGCGGGCTGGGCCGGGCGTCATGCCCGGAGCAGGAGGACGGCGGGAACGCGCCAGCACCACGACATCTAAGATGTACGTGAACCCGGCGATTTGATAGAGCTTCTTCATCCACGGATCGAGGCTCATGCCCGCGACGATCTTGACGCGGGCCGATTGCAGCATCTCCCAGGTGCGCGGCCAGAGGAGATTCCAGACTTTCTCCGGCGCCTCGCCCGTCGAGGCGGCGAATAGTCTTACCCAGGCAGTATGGGGCGGGTCCGGCGGGCAGGCCAGCGCGCCGACCACCCGCTTTCCCCGTTTTGCGAGCAGAAACGGCTGGCTGCCCAGCCAATCTTCCACGGGCCGCCAGTCGAGGTGGGTATGGGTCCGCCCGGTCGAGTTCGTCAGCGCCAGGACTGCCGGTTGGTCTGCCATTTCCGCCATGGCCCAGGTGATCGGCGGGGCAAAGAACATCATCATCGGAGGTTATAACATGAGGCGCAGGAATTGTGAAATCTCGCTTGCATTTTGCTTTTGGCTAATGTAAACTCGTGGCCGTGTTTGAAGGAGACACGCATGGCCCCCAGCGGCAAGGATAAAGCGCTCGACGCGGCGCTTGCCCAGATCAAGAAGCAGTTCGGCGATGGCGCGCTGATGCGCCTCGGCGAGGCGACCCATCTGGCGGTGGACGCGGTCCCGACGGGTTCTCTGTCGCTGGATTTAGCCCTGGGCATTGGCGGCGTGCCGCGTGGACGCGTCACCGAAATTTACGGCCCGGAGTCCTCGGGCAAAACCACGCTTTGCCAGCACATCGTGGCCGAGGCCCAGCGGCGGGGCGGAGTGTGCGCGTACGTTGACATGGAACACGCGCTCGACCCGACATACGCCGTCCGCTGCGGCGTAGATGTGGATAATCTTTACATTGCCCAACCCGACACGGGCGAGCAGGCGTTGGAGATCGCGGAGACGCTGGTGCGCTCCGGAGCGATGGACGTCGTGGTGGTGGACTCGGTCGCGGCGCTCGTCCCACGCTCAGAAATTGAGGGCGAGATGGGAGACGCCTCGATGGGCGTGCAGGCCCGGCTGATGTCCCAGGCCCTGCGCAAACTCTCCGGCGCGATCAAGCAGTCGAATACGGCGATGATCTTCACCAACCAGTTGCGGCAGAGGATCGGCGTGATGTTTGGCAACCCGGAGACGACTACGGGTGGGATGGCGCTGAAGTTTTACGCCAGCGTCCGCCTGGACGTGCGGCGCATCCAGGCGATCAAGGATGGGGCGGAGGTGGTCGGCTCGCGGACGCGTGTGCGGGTGACCAAGAACAAAGTCGCGCCGCCCTTCCGTGAAGCCGAGTTCGACATCATGTATAATGAGGGTATCTCCAAGGCCGGCGACATCGTGGACCTGGGGACGCAGTTGGAAATCATCACGAAGCGCGGGGCGTTCTTCTCGTATGACGACCGCCGGATCGGCCAGGGCCGGGAGAACGCCAAGGCGTATTTGAAGCAGCACCCGGAAGTGGCTGAGGCGATCGAGACAGCTATCCGCGCGCAGGCGGGGCTGGGCAAGGCTCCTATTCCGACGGGGGCGCCGGGGGCCGAGGCAGAGGACTCCGAAGAGTAATCTGCGCCCTCGGGCCGACCGGTCAGGTGAAGAAGCCGCCCAACAACTTCGTTCGGGCGGCGGCCACGGCTAAAGCGTTTTTTCTTTCAGTTGACGTATGGCGTCTCCTGCTCAGGCCGGAGACGACAAGCAGGTTCAAGATATTCCGAGCGAAGTCAATGCTGAAGCAGCTACATGGATCCCCTATCGCGGATTGGCAGGTGAAGCGTCAGGCTGACTTCTGCGGCTGCGTTGCATTGACCGGCTGAGGCGGTAACAAGCGCTCGGCCGCGCTTGGGTTTTATCGGTTTTCGGAATCTTTGGTCAGCTGAGAGCCTGGCGGTGTAGAGGTTTCACCGCCTGACAGCCGTGGCAAGCGCCGATCGTCGGCGTGTGTGCGGCTGTTTTGTTTTGGGCCGACGGATGGGCGTGGCTGTTCCGGCGAGGCAGGCAGATGAGAGTCACGGCGCTAAAGGCGCATCCGCGCAACAAGTCACAGGTCAAAGTGTACCTGGACGGAACGTTTGCCTTCAACCTGGCCAGGATCATCGCTGCCAGGCTGCGCGTGGGGCAGGAACTCGACGAGACGGACATCGCGCGCTTGCAGAAGGCGGACGCCGAAGAGCAAGCCTATGAAAAGGCGCTGAAGTTTCTGGCGGCCCGCCCGCGTTCCGAAGCCGAAGTACGCCGCCGTCTGCGCGAGAGCAAGGTCGAGCCGGCCGCCATAGAGGCCGCGGTCGAGCGCCTGCGCGGGGCAGGGCTGGTGGATGACAAGGCCTTTGCGAGTTACTGGGCGGAGAATCGGGCGGCTTTTCGGCCCAAGAGCAAGCGCGCGCTGCTGGTGGAACTCAAGCGCAAAGGCGTGCAGGACGCCGAAGCCCTGGGCCAGGCCCTGGAAGGCGCCGACGATCACGAGACGGCCTACCGCCTGGCCTCCAAACGGGCCAAGCGGATGCAGGCCTTGTCGTACGCCGATTTCTATCGTAAGTTGGGCGGTTTTCTGGCCCGGCGCGGATTTGATTTTGAGGTGATTGAACTCAGCCTGAAGCGCGTTTGGAAGGAAATCCGACCGGCCGACCGCGGCGAGGCGGAGTGACGCGCTTCGAATATTCGACAATGACTAGCATGAGGAAACTGGCATGGGGATACTGAACATCGTCCTAATTGAAATCGCCGTCGCTGTTCTGCTGGGGCTGGCGGTAGGCGGCGTAGCCGGATATTACTATCACCGCCGCCAAACCGAGGCGAAGACCCGGGCCCTGCAGTCCCAGGCGGCCTCCGTTATTCAGCAGGCTGAAAAGCAGGCGCTGGAGATGACGCTGAAGGCCAGAGACGAGGCGCTCAAGCTTCGCGACGAGGCCGAGGCCGAATCCGTGCGCCGCCTGGCGGATCTCAACAAAGAGGATCAACGCCTGGCGCGCCGCCGCGAAGAGTTGGACCGAAAGATCGAGCAAGTGGACCAGCGCCGTTCGCAGTTGGACAAGCGGCAGAGCCAGCTCGACAAGCGCGAGAACGAGTTGAATAAGATTCAGACGCAGCGCATGGCCGAGCTACAGCGCATCTCGGCCATGACGCAAGAGGAAGCCAGGGCCCAGTTGTTGGCCGAGGTGGAAAAAGAGGCCCGCGCGGATATGGCGCGCACCATCCGCCAGATCGAGGAAGAGGCCAAAGTCGAAGGCGACCGCCGCGCGCGCGAGATTATCTCGACCGCTATCCAGCGCATCGCCTCAGAGCATGTATCGGAGATCAGCGTCTCGGTGGTGCCGCTGCCCAGCGATGAAATGAAGGGCCGCATCATCGGGCGCAACGGGCGCAACATCCGCGCCTTTGAGCAGGCTGCCGGCGTGGACGTGGTTGTGGATGATACGCCGGAGGCGGTCACGATCTCATCCTTCGATCCGGGGCGCCGGGAAGTGGCCAAGCGGGCGCTCGCCAAGCTCGTCCTGGATGGGCGCATCCACCCTGCGCATATCGAGAAACTGGTTTCGGATGCGCAGAAAGAAGTCGAGCAGATGATCAAGGAGGCGGGCGAGCAGGCTTGCTTCGAGGCGGGGGTGCCCGGATTGCACCCCGAAGTCCAGCGCCTGCTGGGGCGGCTGAAGTTCCGTACTTCCTACGGACAGAACCAGCACGCCCACGCCATCGAGACCGCGCTCATCGCCGGCGTGATCGCCGCCGAGTTGGGCGCGGACGTGGCCGTGGCGAAGGCGGGCGGGCTGCTGCACGACCTGGGCAAGGCGATTGACCATGAGGTCGAGGGGACGCATGCGGCGATTGGCGCGGAATACGCGCGGCGGTACGGCGTGAATGTCAGAGTGGTGAACACCATCGCTTCCCACCACCACGAGATCGAGCAGGAGTCGGTGGAAGCCGTCATCGTCGAGGCGGCGGACGCCATCTCTGGCGCACGGCCCGGGGCGCGGCGCGAGTCGCTGGAACAGTACATCAAGCGCGTGCGCGCGCTGGAGGAGATTGCGAACTCGTTCGAGGGCGTCCAGCAGAGCTACGCGCTGCAGGCCGGGCGCGAAGTCCGGATCATCGTGAAGCCGGAGGTCATTGACGACCTGGCCGCCCAGCAACTGAGCAAGAGCGTGGCGCGCAAGATTGAAGAGACGATGACGTACCCCGGGCAGATCCGGGTGACGGTCATTCGGGAGACGCGCGCTCAGGAGGTCGCCAAATAGGCCGGATTCCCGGTTATGGATTGACGGGCGAGGAAACTGGTTTCTGACTCTGTAACTGCGCGAGGCAAGGGCGATAAAATAGCGGATCAGGTTATGGGGGCCTGGCCAGCGCTCAACGGGGCAGGATTTCGAAGGCGTCAATGGGTTGGGTGCGGCCTCGCACCTCCACCGATCCGATGGAGCGCGTTTTGAAATGCGCGATGACGGCCTGGCAGGTGTCCGGGCCGATGTAAATCTGGTTGTTCCTTGCGTGCCGCTCCAGCCGTTGGGCGATGTTGACCGCGTCGCCCAGCACGGTGTATTCCACGCGCTCGTCAGTCCCCACGTACCCGGCCACGACTACGCCTGTGTTGATGCCGATGCCCAACGCGGTGTCCTCGCCCACGGCGCGGCTGATCGCCCCCATCCGGTCCAGCATCTCCAGGGCGGTGCGCACGGCTCGCGTTTCGGGTTCCGGCTGTCCCAGCGCGCCAAAAACGGCCATGATCCCGTCGCCCAAATACTTATTGAGCAGGCCGTTGTGGTCGAAGACGGCCGTGGTCATCTCCAGGTAATACCGGCTGAGAATTTCGCCAAAACGCCGCGCGCCCAGCCGCTCGGCCAGCGCCGTGGAGTCGCGCATATCCGCGAAAAGCACAGTCAGAATTTGTTCGCTCAATTCGGGGAGTTTTCCAGTCCGCTGGTATTCTTGCAAAAGAAATTCGGCCTCCGGCGGCGACAAAAAGCGCTGGAACAGGTGGGAGATGCGGTCGGCCTGCCGCAGGCGTTTGAGCAGGCGGGTGCGCTGGATGGTCATCGCCGCCTGGTGGCTGATCGCCACCGCCAGCCGCACGTCGTTCTGGTCAAAGGGGCGCGAGGCGGGATTCGTCTTGTACACGTAAATCAGGGCGGCCACTTCATCGCCAATCATGATCGGCACGCACAGCGCGGAGCGGACGCGCAGGAGCAGCGCGCTTCTGCCCGGAGCGTGTTTGCTCATGTCGGGGATGACGACGGCGGAACGCTGGTCAATCGCCTGGTGGGCCACCGACGTCGGGAAGCCCAGGTCGGCCAGCCGGCCGAAATGCTCGGCCCGGATGACCTCGCACTTCTCGGCGCCCATCGAAGTCTGCATCAGCCGGGCGATCTCGTGCAGCGCCGAGTCCGAGTCGACGATGGTGTTGAGGCGGCTAGCGACTTCGTACAGAAGGACGGCGTGCTGGTCGAGGGACTCGAGGAGCAGATCGCGGGTGAGGGGCTGCGTGCCGGAGAGGATAGCGGTCGCCCGGCCCGCCGTCTGGTCGTTTTCCTGGAAGGACACGGTGGCCGTGTCTTGGCCGATACGAATTTGGTCTTCGGGGCGCAGGACGTGCGCCTGCGCCAGGCGTTCGCGGTTGACGAACGTCCCATTCGTGCTGTCGAGGTCACGGATGACCAGGATGTCGGTGTCGGCGCTGCATTGAATCTCGGCGTGGTAGCGCGAAGCCGACTCATCCGTGATGACGATGTCATTATCCGACTTGCGGCCGATGGTCGTCGCACCGGCTTTCAGGTTGAATTCGCGCGGTTCGCCCGTGGGCGACCGTAGAGTCAGAATCCACATGCTCTTTCCTCCCCCATGGGCCTCTGGCGGCCTGGGATGCGTTCGATGATCATGAACAGTTGGGATCAGCACAAAGACCGGGCTATGCAGGCGCTATTATACTCCTGATTCAAAACTGGCTCGTCGTTCTCCCCGGCGCCTATGAGACGCGCTTCAATCTTCCTGCTCGCCGTGGCGGCGCTCGTGCATGTGGGGATGCTGGTCGGCTGGCGTTGGCCGAGGCAGCTCACGCCGTACTTCTTTGACGCAACTGTCCTCAGCGGCGGTCGCGGCCTCGACTTCTATGCCATATACCAGGCCGGTTACAACGCGCGCCACGGGATAGACATTTACGAAGGCGACCCGGCTAAAGCGTCGGTCGTCGTACCCTACTTCACGCCATACCGTTACCTGCCGGTCGTGGCCTACACCCTGGGCGCGGCGCTCAGCCTGTTCTCGCCCCTCACGGCTTACAAAATCTGGGTCGTCGTCATCGAATTGACGCTCCTGGGCTGCGTGCTTTTGACCTGGCGCATAACTCGCGACTTCGACCGTTTTGCCCTCCTCGCCAGTATGTGGCTGTGCTTTACGCCGTTCTATCTTGAGCTGTTCATGGGACAGTTCTCGCTGGTGCAGGGCGCGCTGATCTTTGGGATGTTGGTGGCGGCGCCCCTTCTCGCCGGAGAAAGGTCCGAAGCTCAGTCGGAGACAGGCTGGGGACTGTGGGAGCCCCTCTGGCTCACCTCGATCCTCTGGAAAATCAACACCATCGTCTTTGCGCCTGTGTTGCTGCGTCTCCGGCGCTTCCGTATTCTGACGATCACGGCTGTCGTTCTCAGCCTCACGACCATCCCCTATTTTCTGGTCTTTCCAGCCCACGCCCGCGATTTCGTGGTCAATAACTTCGGGGACAGCGTCACCCATTACGAGCTGGGCAACCTGGGTTTTCGACAGTTTGTCTTTGAACTCCTCGCCGCCTTGGGCGCCTCGCCCGCCGCTCAGCGCCTGGCGCAACTGGCCGTGGTTGTCATCGCCGCCGGCAGCGCCTTACTGATCACTTTTTACTTCCTGGATGGGCAATTGGGAATTGGGACTTGGGAATTGCCTCCCGGAAAGATCGCGCGCCTGCTCTCCCTCTGGCTCACCGCCTTTTTCCTCGTCTCCCCCCAAATCTGGGAGCACCACTACGTCATGCTCCTGCCTGTGCTGGTGATAGAATACTGGCGAAATCCCAACTGGTTTGTCCTTTTCATCTGGCTTTGGCTTGCTCTCCCCACGCCCTTTGGCTTCATCGGCTTGCAGTCGGTCATCGCCGCCAATCACGATCTGCGCGCGTTTCCGTTAGAGCCGGCCTGGCAGCCGCTTCTCCAGCACGCGAGCAAAGCCTTGCCAACCCTGGCGCTCTTCGCGTATTTGGCCTGGCGGGGCATGACCAAGGGCATAAATCGGATTGAGAGGGTGGTATAATCCCGCTGGCTTTTTGGGGGGCTGAAATGATCTCCACTCTTAATTTCCAATCCCTGACTTGAGTTGACCGGAGGGCCGATGGATCAGGCCGAAATGCTCAGACTGTACAAGCAGATGGTGGTCATCCGTCTGCTGGAAGAAAAGTGCGAAGAACTTTACCAGAAAGGCAAGATCGGCGGCTTCATGCACCTGTATATTGGTCAGGAGGCCACCGGCGTGGGGGCCGTGTCTGCCCGCCTGCCGCAGGATAACGTCATTACCGCCTACCGTGACCACGGCCTTGCTGTTGCCTGCGGGATGAGTCCGCGCGTCATCATAGCTGAAATGCTCGGCAAGGCCACCGGCTGCTGCAAGGGCAAAGGCGGCTCGATGCATCTGGCCGATGTCAATCTTAAATTCTGGGGTGGGCATGCCATCGTCGGGGCGCACATTGCCCTCGCCACCGGCCTGGCCTGGGCCGACAAGTACCGTGGTTCCGACGCCGTCACGCTCTGCTTTTTTGGCGAGGGCGCCACGAATATCGGTTATTTCCACGAGGGGCTGAACCTCGCCGCCGTGTGGAAACTCCCCTGCGTCTTTATCTGCGAGAACAACAGTTACGGCATGTGGACTCCGGTGGCGAACGCCTCCGCCGTGACTGAGATCCGCCGGAAGGCCGTGGCCTACGGCATGCCCAGCGATCAGGCCGACGGCATGGACCTGCTCGCCGTGCGGGCCGCCGCCGAGAAGGCCATCGCGCACGTCCGCTCCGGCCAGGGGCCTTACTTCCTCGAGATCATCACCTACCGCTATCGGGGACACTCTATGGGAGATCAGCGTCCCTACCGCACACAGGAAGAGATCCGGCGTTGGCAGACCAACGACCCCATCGGCAAGTTTGAAAAGGTTTTGCTCGAGTCGGGCGTGGCGCAGGCCGAGATTGACCGGCTGGAAGCCCAGGCCGAGGCCGACATCGCCGACGCCGTTCAATTCGCCGAGGCGTCGCCTTTCCCGGCGCTGGACGACATTTGGACGGACATCTACGTGGAGAATTGATGATGTCAGTGATCACCATGGCTAAAGCCATCTCGCAGGCCATCGCCGAGGAGATGGAGCGTGACCCTGGTATCGTCGTCTTCGGCGAGGAAGTGGCCGTGGCGGGCGGGACCTACGGCGCGACGGCCGGCCTGTACGAGCGCTTCGGCCCGGAGCGGGTGAAGGACACGCCTATCTCCGAAGGCGTCATCGTGGGCGCGGCGGTCGGCGCGGCGATGAACGGCCTGCGCCCGGTGGCCGAGATCATGGGCATCAATTTTGCTTTTCTGGCGATGGATCAGATCGTCAACCACGCGGCTAAAGTGCACTCGATGTTCGGCGGGCAGTTCAAATGTCCGCTCGTCATCCGCACCACCTCCGGCGGCGGGCGGCAGCTCGCGGCCACCCACTCGCAGGTGGTAGAGCATCTCTTCGCCCATTTTCCCGGCCTCAAAGTCGTCGCGCCGTCCACGCCCGCCGACGCCAAGGGCCTGCTCAAAGCCTCCATCCGCAGCGATGACCCTGTCATGTTCGTTGAACACGCCACCATGTACTCCGAGCGCGGCGAAGTCCCTGACGACCCGAATTTCGTCCTGCCCATCGGCAAGAGCGATGTCAAGCGTCCAGGCAAAGACGTGACCGTCGTCGCCTATTCCAAGATGACCTCCGTCTCTCTCAAAGCCGCCCAACAACTCGCCGCCGAGGGCGTCGAGGCCGAGGTCATTGACCTCCGCTCCCTGCGCCCGCTCGACCTTGCACCAGTTTTCGAGTCATTCAAAAAGACCAACCGCGCCGTCGTCGTCGAAGAGAGCTGGCGCACCTATGGCCTGGGCGCTGAGGTCGCCGCGCGCATTTACGAAGAGTGCTTCGACTATCTGGACGCACCCATCCAGCGCGTGGCGCAGAAGGAAGTGCCCCTGCCTTACAGCGCCGAACTCGAACGCTACGCCTTGCCGAAAGCATCTGACGTGATTGAGGCTGTGAAAGCGGTATTGTAACGTCTGGCGTAGTGCGTATACGCAATACCCAAGACGCAATACGAGGAACCCATGACCGAACTAGTCCCCATGCCCAAACTTGGCTTCGACATGGCTGCGGGCACGCTCATTCGCAAAGTCAAGCGGGAGGGTGATGCCGTCGCCAAGGGCGAGATCCTTGCCGAGATCGAGACCGACAAGGCCACCGTCGAAGTCGAGGCGTACACGGGGGGCGTGGTCAAGGGTTGGCTGGTCGAAGAAGGCCAGTCGGTCCCGATCGGCACGCCGATGGTCGTCATCGCCGCGCCCGGCGAGCAGGTGGATATGGAGGCGCTGCGCGCCCAGTCGGGCCTCGCGGCCCAGCCGTCGGCCCCTGCGCCCACGCCGGGTGCGCCTCCGCCCGCCGGATCATCTGCCTCCCAGCCGCAGCCCGCCCCGACCCTGGCGACGGCGACCCCGTTGTCCGGGCGCGGCGTCGCCTCTCCGGTTGCGCGCCGCATGGCCGACGAATCCGGCATTGACATTCGGCTCGTCGCCGGAACCGGGCCGGGGGGGCGCGTCACGAAAAAAGACATCGAGGCCTATCTCAAAGCGGCGCCGGCCCCAGCGCTCCCCAGCGCCCCAGCGCCCCTGCCGGCTGCGGCCGCGCCTGAAGATCAGGCTGTCCCGCTTACCAAACTGCGCCAGCTCATCGCCCGGCGCATGGCGGAGGCCAAACAGACCATCCCGCATATCTACATCTCGGCCGAGATTGACGTGGCCGCGGCCATGGGCCTCCGCAAACAGATCAACGCCCTCTTGCCTGACGAGCGCAAGGCCTCGGTCAATGATCTCGTGGTCAAAGCAGCGGCGCTCGCCCTGCGGCAGTTCCCCAATCTCAACGCCTCGTTCGCCGGGGACAAGATCATCCGCAAGGGGCGCATCAACGTGGGGGTCGCGGTCGCGGTCGAGAGCGGCCTGCTCACCGTCGTCGTCAAGGACGCCGACCAGAAGCCGCTGGCGCAAATTGCCGTCGAGGTCAAAGCCATGGTCGGCCGTGTCCGCGCTGGCAAGGTCCAGGCCGCCGATATCGAAGGCTCCACCTTCTCCACCACCAACCTGGGCATGTATGACGTCGAGGACTTCGGCGCGATCATCAACCCGCCGGAGGCGGCCATTCTCGCCGTCGGCGCAGTCCGCGAGATGCCCGTGGTCAAAGACGGGGCCATCGTCCCAGGCCTGCGGATGAAGGTCACCTGCGCCGCCGATCACCGGGTGACCGACGGGGCCGAGGTGGCGCAATTCCTGCAGGCGGCGCGTAAGAACCTGGAGGAGCCGTTGCGTTTGCTCTTGTGAGTTGGCGTGGTGATTACGCCGTCGCTGAAAACCCGCGTCCCCGCGGACACAGAGCAAAGGGCGATGTGAGTTGTCATCTTGACCGATCCGCGTAAAATGGGGGCGTAGATGAGGTGAAATGAAGGCATGGCTGAGAAGATTCTTGTCGTGGACGACGAACCGGATACTGTGAGCCTGTTGGGCTTGACGCTCGCTCGCGCGGGCTACAGCGTGGTCAAAGCCACCAGCGGCAAATCGTGCCTGGACCTGGCCCAGAAGGAAAAGCCGGACGTGATCATCCTGGATGTCATGCTGCCGGATATGACCGGCCTTGACGTGCTCAGGGCTCTGCGCAGCAGCGCGGATCTGACCCCGGTGATCTTTTTCACGGCCAAAGGGCGCGTGGAGGACATGGCCGAGGGGTTGGCGGCCGGGGCCTACAAATATCTGGTCAAGCCCACCTCGCGCGAACGACTCTTGGAAACCATCAAGGCCGCTTTGGCCGATGCCCAAAAATAACTCTGCTTCAGGAGAGTGTGTTAGCCTATGACGACCACTGCTGCGACCTGGTTCTACCGTGCGCCGGAGAAGGAGGCATACCTGATCGGCGAGCGTGTGCGGACGACCTACTGGGAGGCGCGCATCGGGGGGATCTGGCTGGACGCGGTTCAGGTGGAGGCGCCGATTGTGATGCAGGGCTATTACAACGGCGCCGCCGTGCAACTGGAATGGGAACCGGCGCGGTGGATGCGCCTGTCGAGCGCGCCCGCCGCGCCGGCGTTGGCGCATGCCACGGCGAACATCCTGCGCTGCAAACCCGTGCTGCGTTACGAAGACCCGGAGGGGCGCACCATTTGGGAATGGTGGCTCGACCCAGACGCAGCCGATAAGCGTTGGCAGGAAATTCAGGGCAAACCGGCGTTTGGCAACCCGGCGCGATTGGATAAGGCGTAAGGAGACGGGCGACCGGAACAGGTCGCCCTTTTTATTCCAAACCCTATCATGGACCCTCAACACGACCTGGCTGTGCTCAAGGCCATGAGCGCCGATTTGCAGGCATACCTATTCTCCGAGGTGCTCTTCTGGCAGATGCAAGCCCCCAGCAGTTTTCCCAGACTCAGCCTCGGCGGTCTGCTCTTGACGCGCGCCCGGCTGCTGGCGGTCAGCCCTCGGCTTCTCCCCGCCGAGCAGACCGAGGTGGCGCAGGCCAACCGCCAGATCGAGAGCGTGTTTTTCAAGTGGGCCGTCGCCGCCGAGAAGAAAGCGGCCCAGGAACTGCGCTCGCGGATCAATCTCTGGGCGCGATTTCTCGACGAGTGCGAAGAGGAGGGACAGGCTGGCGCGGAGGGTTATCGGCACGAGGTGAGCCAGCGAGTGATCGCGGCCCTGTTGTTGAGCCAGTTCCCCCGGCTGGCCGATGCGGACGAGGCCCGGCGGCTGGCCCCGCTCGACGCGCGGCTGCGCGCCCGCCTGAAAACGGGAGGCTTCATCTGGCCCGCAGAAGTGCAAGCCGGCTTTCCGTCCGGCGAGTTCTGGTTCCTATACGGCCAGTTGCGATAAACAGGAATCCTTAGTAGATCGGCAGTTTCGGATCCACTTCCCGCGCCCAGGCGTTGATGCCGCCCTTGAGGTTCTTCAGCTTACGGAACCCGGCGGTGCGCAGCAGGTCCAGCGCCCGCGCCGAGCGCGCCCCCGTGCGACACATCAGCACGATCTCCTCGGCGGAGTCAAGCTCGTTCATGCGCGCTGCGAACGAGCCGAGCGGGATCAGGGCGGCGTCCTCGAGGTGGGAGATGTCCCACTCGTGCGGCTCGCGCACGTCAACGATCCGGATGTGGTTGCCCTGCTTCAGGCGGGCGTCCAGCTCTCTGGGGGTGATGTCCCAACCCTCGCCCGCGCTCTCGACCTCGTGGTCGTGGCTGGGCACGCCGCAGAACTCTTCGTAGTCAATCAGGCGATCAATCTGCGGGTGGTCTGAGCAGATCAGGCAGTTCGGGTTCTTGCGCAGCTTCACCGTCTCGAATGACATCGAGAGCGCATCGTACAGCAGCAGCCGTCCGATCAGCGTGTCGCCGATGCCGAGGATCAGCTTGATGGTCTCGGTCGCCTGGATCGTGCCGACGGTCCCCGGCAGGATGCCCAGCACGCCGCCCTCGGCGCAGGAGGGCACGAGGCCCGGCGGCGGCGGCTCGGGGAACAGACAGCGGTAGCACGGCCCTTCCTTGGCATAGAAGACCGAAGCCTGCCCCTCGAAGCGGAAGATGCTCCCGTACACGTTGGGCTTGCCCAACAGCACGCACACGTCGTTCGTCAGATAGCGGGTCGGGAAATTGTCGGTCCCATCCACGATCACGTCGTACGGACGCGCGATGTCGAGCGCGTTCTCGGAGGTGAACGGCTCGTTGTACGTCACGACCTCGATGTCGGGGTTGATGTCGAGCAGGCGGGCCTTGGCCGACTCGACTTTGAGCTGGCCGACGTTCGACGTCCCGTGGACAATCTGCCGCTGAAGATTGGTGTAATCTACCACGTCATAGTCCACGAGGCCGATCCTGCCGATGCCCGCGGCGGCGAGGTACATGCCGAGCGGCGACCCCAGCCCGCCTGTGCCGATGAGCAGGACGCTGGCGGCTTTCAGTTTCTTCTGCCCGGCCAGGCCGACCTCCGGCATGATCAGGTGTCGGCTGTAGCGGCGGATTTCCTCGTGGGTCAACTCGACCGCCTGCGGGTCAATTTTTTCCATTACCAGACTCATAGTGGCCTCCAACTGTTCATCGCCCAATGTAGCTCAGAAACCAGGTTTCTTCGAGAAACCGCATTTCTCGACGGCCCCTTCCCTGGCGCCTGCCCCAGGTTTCCCGGCTGGGCCTTGTCCGACTTCCTCCAATTGTTGCTTCAACTTCTCTTTGCTCGTGACGCCGTGGTTCACGCGCCGCGGCCGGCCGGCGGGGTCAATGATGAAAGTGGTCGGCACCGAAAGCACTCCCCAATAATCGGCGACGGCCGGTTGGGCGCCGGCGTCCACTTCCAGAACCTGCACTCCCCCGGCCATTTCCGCCTTCAAGCGTTCGAGCGCCGGGCGCTGCGCGGTGCGGCAGGGGACGCAGTCCGGCGTGGTGAAGTACAGGATCGCCGGGAGGCCTGGGCGCAGCTTCTCCAGCCCCGGCGCGGTTGCCCTCCGGCGGCTCAGGCGGTTCAACTGCCAGCGGTTCCAGCCCCGGTACAGGCCGATCCCCAGCGCGATGATAAGCGTGGCGCTCAGCAGGCGAATCAGTGTTTCCATCTGGGTCATCCGTTGACTGATTCAGCCGGCTTTCGGGCGCATGCCGGGGAAAGTTCCGGGCGGCGGCGATTTCACGAAGCCAGGCAGATGGAGGCGGTTGAGCCAGTAATACACCGCGCACCCGGCGCAGAACCCGACGAACAGGTTGAGCGCGGCGAGCGCGATCACCAGCCAGGCCAGCGCCCATGCCACGATCACGAGATTCGCCAGGAACGCGGCGACCGCGCCGAAGAGCACGGCCGCGCCGAAGCCCTGCGCGAACACGTGCGGCTCGGGGTTGTCGTTCAGCACCTCAGGCCTGAGCCACCCGCGCGGCTTGAGCAGATGGGTGTAGATGAATTTGAACCCAGGCTGCCTGCGCAGCGCGCCATAGGCCATTACCAGCGCGACGACCAGCACGAGCCAGGGGACGTCGTTCACGAAAGCCGCCAGCAGCAGGCCGATGATAAAAGCCTGATTGGTGCGCAGCGCCGAATGATCCACTTTCTGCAATACCTCTGCCATACCAATACTCCTTGTGAACACCAATACTATCTTGAATTTCTACCTCACCCCTGTCCTGGGCGGTTTCAACCTCCGGCAATGCTCGGAATAATCATCAGCCGGTCCCGCTCTTTGACGGGCGTCTCCGCCCCTTGCAGGTGCCGGATATCCTCGTCGTTGACGAAGACGTTGACGAAAGCGCGCAGCTCGCCCGCCTCGGTATATAAGTGCTGCTTGAGGTTCGGGTATTGCGTCGTCAGGTGGCCCAAAACCTCGCCGACGGTCGGGCCGGCGACCGGCACTTCGGCGCTGCCGGCGGTGTAGGGTCTGAGCGGGGCGGGGATACGGATGGTTGCCATGTGTTCTCCTGATTTCAGATGGTTGATTGCTGACTGCGTGCGCCCCGCACTGCGGGGTCGCCGATCTGGATTGGCTCCTCGTCAAAGGCGGAGCGATCTTCTTTCAAAAGCCACGAGCGTGAAACAGTCGCGCGGCCTTTCTCTACGGTGGTGATGACATACGAGTATCCCGGCCATGTCGCCCACTCGCGGTCAAACGCCGAAGGCTCAGCGGGGTGATCCGGGTGGGAATGAAAAAATCCGACCACATCCAACCCCCGGCGCATGGCTTCCTTTTCGCCGTGCAAAGCGTCCTGGGGTGTGATCTGATACCGGTGATATTGCTCCTCTGTATTCCAGCGATTTTCCAGCGGCAGGATGTCCACGACGGCCTTGTCGCCGCCGTTAACCCGCCCCAACAGCAAACCGGCCCCCTCGTTGGGGTAAGCGGCCTCGCCGTGAGCCTGAAGGGCGCTGAAGATGGCGGAGGGAATAGTCAACATCAATCCTTCCAAAACCTTTCACTCACGTACTTGTACCCCGCGTCTGGGAAGATTGTGACGACGACGCCTGCCTCCAACCGCTCGGCGACGCGCAGGGCGGCGACGGCGGCGGCCCCGGCGGAGACGCCGACGAACAGCCCTTCCTCGCGGGCCAGGCGGCGCGCCATCGCGTGCGCGTCCTCGGTCGTGACCGCCAGGTTCTCGTCGGCGAGCGTCGGGTCGTAGATGCGGGGGACAATGGCCGTGGGCATGTGCTTGAGGCCCTCCAACCCGTGGAAGGACGCATCCGGCTGGAAGGCGACGAGCTGGATCTCCGGATTGAAGTGCCTAAGCGCGCGCCCTGTGCCGACGAAAGTGCCGCTCGTGCCGAGGCCGGCGACGAAGTGTGTGACGCGCCCCCCGGTCTGCTCGACGATCTCCGGGCCGGTCGTGTGGTAGTGGGCCTGCCAGTTGGCCGGGTTGTTGTACTGGTCCGCGTAGAAGAAGCGGTCGGGCTGGGCTTCTGCGAGGGCGCGCGCCTCCCGGATGGCCCCGTCCGAACCCTCCAGGGGCGAGGAGGGCGTGAACTCCACGCCCAACGCGCGGAGGATCGCCAGCCGCTCAGGGCTGGCGTTTTCCGGGATCACCAGGTGCACCCGGTAGCCGCGCGCGCGCGCGAGCGTCGCGTAGGCGATGCCCATGTTGCCGGAGGTCGAGTCGAGCAGGACCTTGTCGGGCGTGAGCGCGCCGGAGGCCTCGGCGGCGCGGATGATGCTGAGCGCGGGGCGGTCCTTCACCGAGCCGCTGGGGTTGAACCACTCGGCCTTGGCGTACACCTCGACCGTCTCCGGCAGGTGCGCGGCGACGCGCCGCAGGCGCAGGAGGGGGGTGTTACCGACCAAGTCGGCCAGCGCGTGGCGGCCCACCTCCGCATGCGGCAGGTAAAGCTTAGGAATTGTGAGGTGGTGGGTCATATTTCTCCAAATAAAACAGCCAACAGGCGAAATAAAAGGCAGCCGCTGCTCCTGAACTTCAGGGAGGCGGCTGCCTTTCGTCTGTTGGCTGGTGGCTGCTGCTGCTAAATCAGTCGCAAGGAATCAAGCACTAGACGAGTGGCTACCGCCCCCGCCGACTACACATGCAGACCTGCGCGACAAATTCAGCCGTGTTCATCTTGATTATCATTATATGGCGTTGAATAGTCTTGTCAAGGGCAGGATTGTTACACCAAGTTCTGGAAGAAGCCATCCGCGCGCGGGCGCAGCAACTGAGCGGCGAGGCGGGTGGATATTTGGGCGGAGACTTTAGGCGCGTGGAAGCGCGCCGAAAAACCGCAGACGACCATCCGCACGGCCCGGCAGGCATTCCGGCGTTCGTTTGGCCGCCACCATCGTGCTTTCATCATAAGAAGAGAACACGCAGATCGTTTACGCCTCGGCTGGCCCGGTAATGGGCGCTTTGAGCCTGCGGAGGATGGCGGCCTGCGCCGCCCACATGCGGGCTTTGTCTTTCGGCCTGGCGTGGTCGTGGCCGAGCAGGTGCAAGACGCCGTGGACGACGAGCAGTTGAATTTCAGCCATCACGGGGTGGCCCCCCGCCTGAGCCTCCGCCCGCGCCCGCTCAAATGAGATGGCGACGTCGCCGAAGTAACGCGCCTGTGTTTCTGGATCAGCCTCCTCGGCGGGAAAGGAAAGCACGTCGGTAGGCATGTCCTCGTCGAGGTAGTCGAGATTGAGGTGGTAGAGGGTCTTGTCGTCGGCGAGGACGACCGTCATCTCCCCGGGAGAGGGCGCGGCCTCGTGTTCCAGCGCCGCCCGCGCGGCCGCGCGAATCAATCTCGGTTTTACCTCGTCCGCGAAGGCCTCGTCAATCTGGAGGTTGATTCTGTAGGGCATGATCAGACGCCAGTAGACAGTCGCCAGTAGACAGATAAAGACTTTTGACGACTAGTGATTGGCTACTGGCGACTGGTGACTGGCTACTGTTTACTGGCTGCTGGCAGGCGGCTTCTCCTCCGGGTATTGCAGCCTCGGATGAAAGATGCCCTTGAGCGTGGTCACGAACGACTCGCGGGTGAGCTGCAGGTCGCGCAGGGTCAGGCCGGTGTCGTCCAGTTGGCCTCTGGCCATGCGGTCGTCAATCACCGATTTGACGATGCGGTCAATGTCCTCCTCCGTCTGCGGGCGGTCGGAGCGGGCCTTGGCCTCGCAGCCGTCGGCGAGCATGAGCAGCGCGGTCTCTTTGGACTGCGGGCGCGGGCCGGGATAGACGAACTTCGACTCGTCCACTTTGCTGGCGTCATCCCCCGCCGCCTTCAGCGCGCGCTTGTATTGATACATGGTCTTGAGCGTGCCGTGGTGCTCGGGGATGAAGGCGCGGATGCGCGCGGGCAGCCGGTGGCGGCGCGCCATCTGGATCCCGTCGTGGATGTGCCCGACGATGATTTCCGCGCTGGCGGTCGGGTCGAGCTGGTCGTGGATGTTCAGGCCATCCAACTGGTTCTCGACGAAGTACTGCGGCTTCAGCGCCTTGCCGCAGTCGTGATACAGCGCGCCGACGCGGATGAGCATCGCGTTCGCGCCGATGCGCTCGGCGGCTTGCTCGGCTAAATTCGCCACCTGCAGGCTGTGCTGGTACGTGCCGGGCGCGTTGCGCAGGATGAATTGCAGCAGGGGATGATCGGGCCGCGCCAGCTCGATCAGTTGCAAGCTGGTGGTGATGTCGAACAGCCCGCCGAGGATGAAGAACCCGGCCAGCGTGAGCGAGGCCGAGACGCCGCCGTTCAGGATGCTGATGGCCAGCAGTTGCGCGAGGCCGAGCGTGTCCGTGGTGGGATCGCTCAGCCGGAAGACGAGGATGATGCTGGCGTTGGCGAGCGCGCCCGCAAGGCCCGCCCAGAAGAACTGGTTCACCCGCTCCGCGCGGCCCAGCGTCAGCGCGGCGATCAACCCGCCGATGGCGGTGTAAATCGTCAGCTCCAGCCAGTTCCCGCCGATGTAACCGGTCAGCGCGGCCAGCGCGACGGTGGCGGTGATGGCGAGGTTCGGCCCGGCGATCACCGTCAGCAGCATCGAAAGCGCGGCAGCGGGGAACAAAAAAGGCAGCAGCGTGTGGCCGGGGACCATCAGTTTTGCGCCAAGCAGGAAGATATTGAACAGCAGGCCGAGCAGCAGCACGTGCTTGGGACTGCGGCTCATCTCCGGATTGAAGCGGCCCACGTACAGCGCCAGCAGTGCGCCCGTGATGACGACGGCCACCGACACGCTGGCGTTTTCCTGCCAGCGGCGCTCGGTTTGCAGGAGGCCCAGCGCCTGCAGGGTTTCGAGGTCGGCCTCGGTCACGACGCGCCCGCGCACGAGGATGGCCTCGCCGAGCACGACCTGCCTGTAAACCGGCTCGACGTTCTGACGGGCGGCTTCGCGCGCGGCGACGGTGGCGGCTTCATTGTACAGGCTGTTAGGCGTGATCAGCCCGGCGACCAGCAGGCTGACCACCTGGGCCTGGGGATCGCTCAGGTTAACGCTCACCCGCGCGGGCACGGAGCGCCGCACGTCTTCCAGCCGGCCGGGGCGCACCTCGCTGCGCATCACCTGCTCGAGGACGGAAAGCGCCTCGGCCTGAACCGCCGTCCATTGCGCGTCGCTGAAGCTCAGGATCAGGTCGGCGGTCTCGGGGGTCAGGCGCAGGTCGCGGAGGGAAAGCAGGTCGGCCTGCTTTTGGGCCGGGGAGGCCAGCGCATCCGCGCGCACGGTATTGACGAAATCCAGGATGTCGCGCAGGAGGAGGACGGCCTGGCGGGCGACGCGCGCGTCGGGCGGATCGTAAATGTCCGGCGCGGCGGCGGCGGCCTGCGCGCGGGCCTGCTCGGTGAGGACCTGGCTGAGGAATGTGATCGGGCGGGGCGCGAGGATGTCCTGCGGGGCCGATACGCCCACCGTCAGGTTCCCGACGCTGTCACCCGTCGAGAACGGCAGCGCGATGATGAGCGCCGCCGTGACGATGAAGACGAACGTGATGATCCAGACGAGGGCCAACTGCCCGAACCCGGACAGTCGGCGTTTCCCTGGGTCATCTATGCGGTGATCCATCTCGGCTCGACGCGAGGGGCAGGCATCATCCTCCGGCCTGTTTCGTCAGCAGTTCGCGGACGATTTCGCTGACGAGCTTGCCGTCGGCCTGGCCTTTGGTGTGGGGGGTGAGCAGTTTCATCACCGCGCCGATCTGCTTGGCGTCGGTGGCGCCGGCCTCGGCGATGGCGGTCTTCGCCATTTCCACCAGCTCGTCGCGGGTGAGCTGCCTGGGCAGATAGCTCTCGATGATTCGCAGCTCGGTTTCGTAACCGGCCACCAGGTCGGCCCGGCTGGCCTTGTGGGCGTCGGCGATGGATTCGCGCCGCCCTTTGGCTTCCTTCTGCAGCACGCCGCTGATCCCGGTGTCATCCAGCGTCACGCGCTGGTCAATTTCCACCTGTTTGACCGCCGCCAGCAGCAGGCGCACGGCGTTCTTGCGCGGCTCGTCGCCAGACCTCATAGCCGCCTTGAGGTCGTCGTTGAGTTGGTCTTTGAGAGTCATGTCGAGGATTATACCTCACCCCCCTTTGCTCGCCTCTCCTGGCCGTGCATCCTGAGCAAAGTCGAAGGACGCGGTCAGGAGACGCGAAGCGGGTAGGGGGGTGAGGCCCGCCTAACCCGGCGGCCACCGCATATGCCGGCCTCCGAGGACGTGGACGTGCAAATGGAAGACGCTCTGCCCCGCGTCCGGGCCGCTGTTGATCACCAGCCGGTAACCGCCGTTCAGGTCTTCCTGCTGAGCAATGCGCCTTGCGGCCAGCAGCAGTTTGCCAAGCAGTTCTGCATCACTCGCCTGCGCCTCGGCGATGCCGGTCACGTGGCGGTTGGGCAGGACCAGGATGTGCGTCGGGGCCTGGGGATGGATGTCGCGGATAGCGGTCAGGGCTTCGTCCTGGTAGACGACCGTGGCCGGGACCTTCCCGGCAATGATCTTGCAGAACAGGCAATCGTCAGGCATGGGGCCTCCACTACGGCTCCTCAGAGCCGCTAACAAAATGATGTCACGCTGAGCGAAGCGAAGCGTCTCCGACTGAGATTCTTCGACGCTTCGCGCCTCAGAATGACCTTTTGTTAGAAACTCTTAGGGCTTCCGCACGATCAGGTTGTCAAAGTGAATCTTCACGCCCGTCTCGTCAAATGTCCCGGCGATCAGGCCGATGTCGCCGCGCGCGAGTTCCGCGTCGTCAAACTCGCCGAGCGGCGTTCCGTTGACCGAGAAAGACATGCGGCTGCCGCGGCACGCAGCGCTGAGGCGGTTAGCAGCCGTCGGGCCGGTCCGAATGGCGCTGGAAGCCTCGAAGTCGCCGGTCGTCGGGTGCAGGATCGTGCGCTTGTTCTTGACGACTTTGCCCATCGCATAATAGCCGTCGCTGCTGATGAGGAAAAAGTAAAATTGGCTCTTGTCGCCCTCGCGCGCGTAGCGGCACATCACGCCGAACTCGTTGTTGA
>DATDRS010000308.1:0-19683 GCA_035291605.1 Anaerolineales bacterium
AGATTGAGGCAATTTTCGCGGAGATTCGTGAGGAGGCGAAAACCAGGTGGAAGAAGCGGTTGGGCGCGAGATACACAAAGTCGTCGGCTCAATGCGATCCGCACTTCGCCGCTCGACACCTGACCTGAGTTGTGGCGCACGTTCCAGCCCATTCCCAGAGAGGATCGTAGCGTCCTAAGCGGGGTCGGACCAGCCGCCACCAGTGTTGAAATCACGCGGGAACGGGAACCAGATTGCAGCCCGGGCTCAACGTGCGGCACCAGTCGGTGTTACGGTCTCAGTTCTGGAACGTGGCGAGCCAATCATACACCCATTAGGCGAGGGAGCGCGAGGCCTGGCTCCTCGGTTTCTTTGGTGAAGGAATGCCCGCGAGGGCATGGGCGCTTGCAGGCGACGGGGCTACCGCCTCGCTAATTCCAGCGAGTCGGAATGACCCGCCCCGCGCCTGACGCCAGCCGTTAGCCCGCCTGTCCTCACCACTGCGCGAGTTCACAGTCAGGTCTTCGGAAAGGAGAAAGTTGCCATGTTATCTTCAAATCTGATACGTTGGAGTGGATTAGCGAATATATTGTCAGGTGTAAGCCTGGCCCTATTTTGGTTCTCGTTTCCTCTCTTGCTGCCCTTGCAAGACTTGAGAAGTAACTACGTCAATCTTGTGCTCGATAGCGATTGGGTGACCGTGAATGCTCTCGATATCATCGGGATAACGCTAGGCCTGTTGGGTTTGATAGGATTGTATGCGAAGCAGGTGGAAAAGGCCGGTATTCTGGGATTTGTGGGATTCCTTCTCACTTTCATCGGTCTCGCTCTGCTTGAAGGTATAGCGTTCTATGAAACTTTCATTTGGCCTGTCCTCGCCGTTCAGGCCCCGACTTTGCTCAGTTTTCAGGGGCCACTGTATACAAACACGACATTCCTCTTAGGTTCGGGTCTGGGCCTAATGACAAACGGTGTAGGCATTATCTTGTTTGGTGCTGCCATGTTGCGTGCAGGCATACTCCCGCGCTGGGGAGTGTTGCTGCTTACCGTAGGCGCGCCGCTCTATGGTTTTGGCGCGCTTTTCGGTGAACTGGCCATTGTCCTTCGCTCTATCGGTGTAGCGTTGTATGCTGTGGGTCTTGCGTGGCTGGGCTATACCCTTTGGGCCAGTAAGAGCAACATGACCGGACAACCTAAATCTGTGATGTAGACCGAAATGACTTCTCGAAGCTTATGCCTGCTGCCCATGGCACGCTCTGCGTTTACATTCGAGTCAAATTCCAAGCGCCGGGCGGGCTACCGCGCATGCAGGCGACTTGGCCTTCGCTGCGCTTCGGCCAAGCGCCTGATGCCCGTCGTTGGGAAGCGCATGGTACATACTTCCGAATCTCTGCCGTATCCTGAGACGTTATTGCTGAAAGCGAAGTATAGACAAACGGGGACTTTGCGATTTACAAGTACACCAGAGAGCGCCATGATCCCGAGGAGTGGTTCTTCCCTGGCGCAGGTCAGTATGTATTCAAGAAAGAGGTTGTCATGAAGACAAGTCGCTTTCCTCTCCGCCTCAAGGCAATGGCCCTGGCAAGAACAACGGTCATGGGCCTGCTCGCGGCCGGAGTGATTTGGGGCTTGTCGGCCTCCCTCACGCCGGTCGCAGCCCAACAGCCGCGCGAATGTACCGTGAAAATTACGATTGACAAACTGGAGTCTATTACCGACAATGAAGTCGGGGATGACGATTATTGGATAGATGACGTAAACTTGATCCTCTCGGGCCATCGCGGCCTCCAGGCAGCAGGCGATGTCACCAATGCGCTTGACTCTGAAGGGCGGGGAACGTGGCACAGCAATGCCGGAGGCTTGATGACGATCCATCGCGTCGTGTTCGATCAGACTCCCTTGCCTGGGAAGACCAAAGACAGCCGCGTCAGCGCGATGGTCAGCGGAACCCTGGTGGAGGAAGATGATACGCCCATGAAAGAACTTCGCACTGAAGTCGAAATCCAAGCCTCCGATGAGCGGGTGTGGCAACTCCTCACCGATTTCGCCAGTTTTCCCCAGTGGAACCCATTTATCCGTCGAGCCAGTGGGGAAGCCAGGGCGGGAGCGCGCCTAGAAGTATACATCCAGCCTTCGGGTGCGCGTGGCATGACGTTCAAGCCGACCGTACTCAAAGCAGAGCCAAATCGAGAGCTGCGTTGGCTAGGTCGTCTTCTCATGCCTGGCCTTTTTGATGGTGAGCACGTTTTCACCCTTGAGCCCCTTGGAACGAATCGCGTACGCTTTACCCAGCGCGAAGTTTTCACAGGCTTGCTGGTTCCCTTATTCGCGCGCGGACTTGACACAGACACGCGACGCGGCTTTGAAGAAATGAACCGCGCATTGAAAGCACGGGCGGAGCAATCGTAAGCAGATATTATTCCCAAAATTGGAGGTGCCAAATGGCCAAGATAGTTAAGAAGAGCTTTGACGCCCCGGACGAAACGCGGCCCGTCGCCAAGGGTAAGGTCGCGGTCGTGGACCTGGGTGATGTCCAAGCGATGCGCACGACTTTTGAGCCGGGATGGCGCTGGTCGGAGTCCGTCAAACCGATTGCGGGAACCGACAGCTGCCAGGTCCTCCACCTCACCTATGTCATCTCAGGGCGGATGGCGGTCCGGATGGACGACGGGTCCGAAGCAGAGTTCGGGCCAGGCGATGTGGGAGTGATCCCACCGGGGCACGACGCTTGGGTAGTTGGCGATGCTCCCTTCGTCGGCATTGACTTCCGAGGCGGCGCCGTTTATGCTAAGCCGCCAAGCTGAGTAGTTCAGTCAATGTCTGAGAAGCCATTGTCCTCCCCCGCCCCCTTGCCCCCCGGCTACGATGACTTCGCGGGCGAGATTCAGGTAGAAAACGGCAAGCCGCCGGCGTGGATGGCGCAAGTGCCGCGAGTAGGCATTGTTCTCTCTTTGGTGTACTATCTCTACGTCCGCGCGTTTGACCCGGTCAACCTGGTCGTCGCAGCGCTGCTCGTCCTCTGGTTGATCTACACGCCGATTGCCCAGAAGCGCGGCTGGTTCTTTATCCCGATGTAAGCCGCCTGCGCGCCCGGAGCATGCGGCGCGCAGAAAGGAGGTCTCTATCAAGCGAGCCACTGTGATTTCTTATTGACCATCCTCTGTCAACCATTTCATAGCCAGCCGAAAGGCAAAAGGAGACACCCATGGCAGACCGAGCACAGCAAGCGAACGACTACATGAAGCAGAAGATGCTCTTCACCCCGCGCATGTTCCAGATCATCAACACCGTCGCGCCGGAGACCGGGGAGCGCTTCGCCGATTTCTACGCGAGCGTCTGGCAGGACGGCGCGCTGCCGCGCAAAGTCAAGGAACTGATGTTCACCGCGATCGGCGTGTCCTACTGCTCGCCGCGCTGCCTGATCCACGTCATCCCGGCCATCGAGGCGGGCGCCACCGACGGTGAGATTTTCGAGGCGGTGACGGTCGGCACGCTCGGCGCGGGCTTCGTCCCCGGCGGGCCGGGCATCCCCTACGCCTTCGAGTACGCGGTGAAAGTGCTGGACGTCGCGGCCAAGTACCGCAAGGGCGAGAAGTGGGAGTATCTACCGACGGCCCAGTACGATCACGGTGTCTACTGATCCCATCGTCGCGGTTCAGACGGGAGCCTGATCCCCAGGTTCCCGTCTGCTGATTCCCATATATCCTGCGCGCGGCCAGAAGCATTCGCGCTTCGGCCCGGCGCCAAACTGGCCCGCTGGTGCGCGAATGCTTCGCCCCCAAAAAATGCCCGTGGGCAGTATCAACTGTGAGTGAAGATTCCCTGCTCAAAACGATAGCGTCGTTGATTCAGGACGAGGCGGCTGTCACCCAGGAATTGCTGGAGCGCCTGCGCGAGCGCGACGGGCAGGTGGGGCTGCTGCTCCGGGTGTTGAGCCGCCGCCCGGAGGTCTTCGTCCCGCACGTGATGCAGGGCGCGCGGCTCTACCATGCGCCCAAGGCGATTGACCCGAAGACGGCGGAGCTGGCGGCCGTCGCGGCGGCGGCGGCGTTGATGTGCGACCACTGCCTGGAGGCGCACATGCGCGCCGCCCGCCGCAAAGGGGCCACGCTGGAAGAGATTTTCGACGTGCTGCTGATCGCGGGCGCCGTGGCCGAGTCCTCCACGTTGTCGGTGGCTTTTCGCAAGTTTCGCCAGATGGAAGGAAATGGAAATGAAACCGAAGGAAGCGATCTTTGAGGCGTTTGATATGAAGTCAACCGGCCACTTCCCGGCGACGGTGTTCGGCGGCGGGGTGTGGACCATCCGCCACTGGCAGAAGCAGTTCGGCGAGATGATCGCCGACCCGCGCGCCTACGCCGATATGATCATCAAGACTAACGAGGAGCTCCGCAGCCCCATCGTGTATGTCGGCTCCGGTTACAACAATTACCTGGCCGCGGCGGTGGGCGGCAAGATCAAGGAGCGCCCCCTGGGCGCGCCCGACCTCGAGGCCTCGCTTGTCAAAGAAGCCGCCGACGAGATCATCGGCACGGATGTGACGATCATCGAGCGGGATCCCGTCATTCAGAACATCCGCGAGGCCGCGCGGCTGGTGGCTAAGGCCATCGGCGACGAGGTCGTCGTCACCGTCACGGCGTGGGGGCCGTTCACGCTGGCCGGGCAGATGTACGGCGTCGAGCCGATGATGAAGGCGACGCTGAAGAAGAAGGACGAAGTCCACAAGATGCTGGACTTCGCCGCCCGGCTGGTCAAGCAGTTCTACAAGCCGCTGGTCGAGGAGAAGGTCATCCCCATGCTCGCCATCGCCGACCCGACCGGCTCCGGCGACCTGATCTCCGACCGGGTTTTCCGCACGTTCTCGCTGCCCCATCTCCAGCCGCTGATCGGCTGGGCCAAGGAGCACGGCGTGTACACCTGGCTCCACATCTGCGGCAACACGACCGACAAACTCGAGTCCATCGCCGAGACGGGCGCGAGCTGCTTCAGCCTGGACTACAAAGTGAACCTGGCTGTCGCCAAAGAGAAGATTGGCGGGAAGATCGCGCTGGCCGGGAACATTGACCCGGTGTCCATCCTCAACCAGAAAGGCCCGGAGGACGTCCGCGCCGCCGCGCAGGCCTGCATCAGCGCCGCCAGCGCCGGGGGCGGCTTCGTCCTGACCAGCGGGTGCGACCTGCCGCCGACGATCCCAATGGACAATCTCCGCGCCATGCTAGATATGGCACAAACCGGATAATTTCCGTCAGATTACCCCGAACCCGTTGACACGGGTTCCTTTTTTGTGCTATTGTACACCACAAGCAAGTGGTGATTTTCCGATTCGAAGGTGACAGTGGTTCCTTCGACATGGACACTACCCTCAGCCATCAACGTCTCATGGAGATAGGTTTCAGCAAGTATGAGGCCTGTGCCTACCTCGCCCTCCTCGGCCACGAGGCCTCGACGGCCGTCGAAGTCGCCGATCGCGCGGGCGTGCCCCGCCAGCGTATCTACGATATCCTCGAAAGCTTGCGCGCTAAAGAAATGATCACGGTCCGCGAGGGACGGCCGGTCCGCCACACGGCCCAGCCTCCCTCTATCGCGCTCCAGGCGCTGTTGATGGCCCGCCGCCGCCAGCAGGATGCAGAGAATGCGCACCTGGAGAAATTGATCCAGGGCCTGGTGCCTGAACTCGAACAAACGCTCAGTGAAAATGGCAATGGGCCAGCCAATTTGCTAACGCGCGTCCTGCGCGCCAGCGAGGAAACCATCGGCGGACTTTAGCCGATAGCTGAGAGCGGATGGCTGAGAGCAAGTCTTACCCACCCTATGCCATCGGTCATATGCTATCCGCCAGATTAAGGAGTGTTTGCTCATGATTTTCGTCGTCATCGGCGAGGCGAAACCGACGGCCACTCTGGAACAAATCAAAGCCAACCGGCAGGCCTTCGTCGAGTGGGCGCAGCGGAGCACCTTCGCCAGCAAGTGCCAGACCGTCGCGCGCTACGAGGTCGTGGGCGCCTCGCCCAAGAAAACCTTTTGGGTGATGGAGGCCGAAGACCCGGCGATGCTACACGGGCTGGTGGAGTTCTTTGCCGACGTGTGGGATATTACGGCCTACCCGGTCGTGCAACGGCCAGTGAGCGAGGCCATTTGAGCGCGGACGGGAACCAATCGCAGGGTCAAGGGTAGAGACGTTCCGGCGGAACGTCTCTGCGGGAATAATATCCATCTCAATCAGGCTGACGATCTCCTATGGCAACGGTGCAAATCTACTACTGGAAAGACATTCCCTACGGCGTGCGTGCCCGCGACGAAAAGGGGCGCGTGACCAAGCACCTGCCTTTAGCCTTCGGCGCGGCGGTAGACGCGGCGGCGATGGCCGAGGGGCAAACCGAAGCCGATCAGTATCAGGCTGGTTTTGTGTGGGCCCCCGCCGAGGAGCGAACCGGCGCGGCGGAAGAGGTAGCGCAAGTGGTCGTGGACGAGATTATTGCGGCCTACCCCCCTGCCCGCTTGGCCAAACTGGCGCGGCGGGAACAGACCTGAGGCGAATGCGCGATGAGCGCCAGGAATCACACGCCCGACGCTATCCGCGAGGCCTTTCGCTTCGGCGCCCCCGCCCAGACCCCGGTCACGCTCTTCGGCGCGGGTCAATGGAGCGTGTATCAGGCCGGGCGCGCCATGCGCGCGCTGGCAACTGACCCCGACCTGATGACCGAGGCCGTGCTGGCGACCCAACGCAAAATCCCCAGCCCGATCGTGTTCGTCGGCTCAGGTTTCAACAACTTGCTCGTCGGTGCGCTCGGGGGCCGCATCCGTTATCCGCGCCTCGGCTCGCCCGAAGTCATCGCCCCCATTATCATGGAAAGCGCTGACGAGGTCGGGGGCCTCGACCTCAGCGAGCTCGACCGCGACCCGGCGGTCTACACCCTCCGCGAAACCGCGCGGCGGACCGCCGAGGCGCTCGGCCAGGCCGCCATCGTCGCCGTCACGCAGTGGGGGCCCTTCACCACCGCCGGGCAGATGTACGGGTTGGACGGTTTCCTGCGCGCCACCATCACTTCACCCGAAGCCGTCCACAAAATGACCGGGTTCGCGGTGCGGGCGCTCAAGCAATACTACAAGCCGCTCCTCGAGCACCGCGTGATCGGGCTGATCAGCCTGGCCGACCACTCGGCCTCGTCCGATATGATCTCGCGCAAAGCCTTCGCGAAGTTCTGCCTGCCGCCGCTGATGGAATTTATCGAGTGGGCCAGGAAGGCCTATCACGTGGACACCTGGCTGCACATCTGCGGGAACACGGCGGACAAGTGGGACCTGATGATTGACAGCGGCGCGGTCTGCCTGAGCCTGGATCAAAAAGTTGACCTGGCGATGGCCAAGCAGGTGTGCCGGGGGCGCGTGTGCATCGCGGGCAACATTGACCCGGTGCACGTGATGGACCAGGGCGGGATTGACGACGTGCTGGCGGCGGCCAAACGCTGCCTGAACGCCGCCGGGCCGGACGGGTTCATCCTCACCACGGGCTGCGAGATGACCCCGACCACCCCGCTGGGCAACGTGCAGGCGATGATGGAGGCGGCGCTGTAGACCTCACCATGAGCACTTACGTCGAAGTCTTTGCGGGCGTTTGCGGCCACTCGGCGGTCATCGAGATTTCTAAAGTTGATGACGCGCACGTGCAGGTCGTGATCACCAGCGCCTGCGACGAGATCACGGCGATGAACCCCGACCTCGCCCGGGTTCAGTGGAAGGGCAAGGGACACGAGGTCTTCAAGCGCATGACGGAGAGCGTGGTATACCAGTCGGCGGCCAGGCACATCCGCCACACCGCCTGTCCGATCCCGGCGGCTATCCTCAAGGCCATCGAGGTCGAGGTGGGCATCGCCCTGCCGAAGGACGTGACGATTACGTTCACAAACTCAGACGCTAAATCCCAACCTCCAAAGGATGAACAGCATGGCTGATCCGCTGGCGATGAAGAACAAGTTTTACGAGTGGTCCAACGAGGTCTTTGCCCAATCGCCCTTTGATCTGAAGACGACAAACCTGATGTCCATGATCGCCGCGCTCACGTTGGGCAATCAGGGTGCGGTCTCGTACTTCTATTTCTCGGCCAAGAAAGCGGGCGCGAGCGAGGCCGAACTCGCCGCCGCCGCCGACATCGCCGCCTCGGCGACGGGGTTGAATCTGTACACGCTCATGCCAAAAGAGTAAGATCAGTGATCAGTGACCAGCGAACAGTAGTCTTACGACTGATCATTGATGACTGATGACTGACGACTGATGACTGACAGCCCCAAGCACCTCGTCATCTTCCAACCCTCCGGCAGCCGGGGACAGGTGGAGGACGGCGCGACGATCCTGGAGGCCGCCCGGAGCCTCGGCGTCGAGATCGAGACGCCCTGCGGCGGGCGGTTGATGTGCTCCAAATGCCGGGTGCGCGTCGAGGAAGGCTTCTTCGAGCGGTTCGGCGTCGAATCCAGCATGAGCCACCTCAACCCAGTGTTCGAGAAGGAGCGCGAGTTCTTCCGCTCCAAGGGCCTGACCGAGCCGAACCTGCGCCAGAGCTGCGTGGCGACGATCCACGGGCCGGTCGTCGTCTTCGTGCCGGAGGAGAGCCGCGCGGTCAAGCAGCTCGTGCGCAAATCGGCGCGCGAACTCAACATCGCGATCAAGCCGGCCGTCCGGCGCTGCTTCGTCGAGATGAAGCCCGCCACGCTGCACGATCCGCTGGGCGACTGGGAGCGGCTGCAGAAGGCGCTGGAGGCCGAGCACGGGTTGCGGACTCTGAGCATTGAATATCGCGCGCTCGTCGGATTGCAGAAAGCAGTGCGCACGGGCGAGTGGAAAGTGACGGCGTTCGTGTGGCAGGGGCGCGAGGTCATCCGCGTGGCGCCCGGCGTCGCCGAGTATTCGCTGGGCCTCGCGGTGGACGTGGGCACGACGACCGTCGCCGGTTTTCTGTGCGACCTGGATTCCGGGAAGGTGCTGGCCCACCACTCGATGATGAACCCCCAGACGCCCTACGGCGACGACGTGATGGCGCGCATCACCTACGCCATGACCAAGCCCGACGGGCTGGAGAAGATGCACGCGGCCATCCTGGAGGGGCTGAACACGATCGTGGCGCAGGTGTGTGAGGCGGCGGGCTATCAGCCGGAGGAGATTTGCGAGGCCGTGCTGGTGGGCAACACCTGCATGAATCACATCTTCCTCAACATCTTCCCCAAGTACGTCGGCGTTTCCCCGTTCGTCCCGGCGATGCACCACTCGGTGGACGTGAAGGCGCGCGACTTCGGCCTGAAGATCCTGCCCGCCGGCAACGTCCACGTCCTGCCCAACGAGGCCGGGTTCGTCGGCGCCGACAACGTGGCCTGCGTCATCGCCGAAGAGCCGTACAAACAGGACGAGATGATGCTGGTGATTGACATCGGCACGAACGGCGAGATGGTGCTGGGCAACCGGCACAAGCTCATTTCGTCTTCCGTGCCCACCGGCCCGGCGTTCGAGGGAGCGCAGATCCAGTACGGGATGCGCGCGGCGGCAGGCGCGATTGAAAAAGTGGACATTGACCCCACAACCTGGGAGGTGCGCTTCAAGGTCATCGGCCAGGAGAAGTGGTCGAACGAAGTGCCCGCCGAGGAGGTCAAGGCGCGCGGGCTGTGCGGCTCGGCGATGATTGATCTCGGGTGGGAGTTGTACCGCGCCGGCGTGGTGGACGCGACCGGACGGTTCTCCAAAGAAACCCACTCGCCCCGCCTGCGCCAGGGGCCGGACGGCCCGGAGTTTGTCCTGGCCTGGGCGCACCAGACCGCCCTCGGGCGCGACATCACCTTCAACGTCAACGACATGCGCGCCTTGCAGCTCGCCAAGTCGGCCATGTATTCGGCCGCCAAGATCATGATGCGGCGGCTGGGCGTGACTCAACTGGACAAGGTCGTGCTGGCCGGGGCCTTCGGCAGTTTCATTGACAAAGTCAAAGCGATGGCGATGGGCCTGTACCCGGACTGCGAGCTGCACAACGTCTTCGCCGTCGGCAACGCCGCCGGGGATGGGGCCCGCATGGCCTTGTTGAACGTGGACAAACGCGCCGAGGCCGACCAGGTCGCGCGGCAGATTGAGTATGTGGAACTCACCGTCGAGCCGGATTTCGAGAAGCAGTTCGCGGCGGCCATGCACTTCCCGCACATGACCGATGCGTTCCCGCACCTGCAAAAGATGCTGAACAAGGCCACGCACGACCGCGCCCAACGTCTCTTGCTGCACAATCCGCTCTTCGGCGGCCTGTCGGTGAAAGCCCTCCGCCGCCTCGCCACGGCGACGGAAGAAGTGCGCTTCCGCAAGAATCACGTCATCTTCGAAGCCGGCAGCCACCCCACGGCGTTGTACGTCGTCAAAGAAGGCGCCGTCCTGCTCACCTCCAGCGCCGACGGCGCCAATCCGCAGACGCTGGAACTGAAAGACGGCGGGGTGCTGAACGGCGCAGCCGTCGCGAACGGCCGGCCGCACGGCGCGTCGGCCAAAGCGGCCGCGCTCAACACCAGGCTTCTGGCGCTGCCCTACGCAGAAGTCGCCAGCGTATTGGAGACCGAAACGGAGTGGAAACGGCAGTTAGCCGGGGCCGGCGCTTAGAAACAGGAGAACTCATCATGCCCGACACCTCAAAAGAAACCGTCCTCAAAGTTCTGCGCGGCCATAAAGGAGACCGCGTGCCGAACTTTTCCGGCATGGGCAGCATCACGCTGCATGGCATCCAGCAACTCGGCTACCGCTTCAACGAGATCCACGGCGACGCGCGCAAGATGGCCGCCGCCGCCGCCAGCACTTATCGCTTCTTCGGCGTGGAGAGCGCGGTCGTCCCCTTCGACATGGGCATCGTCGCCGAGTCGCTGGGCGCAACCGTCAAATACTATGAGAAGGCCGACCAGGGGCAGATCATCTACCCCACCATGACGCGCAAGGTCGTGGACCGCACCACCGTGACGGTCCCGGAAGGGCTGAGCGAGGCCGACGCCAAGACCTACGTGATGAAGGAGATCGAGCGGCAAATTACCGAATACCGGCTCCAAATGCCGTCCGATATCGCCCATACGGGCCGCATCCCCGTCGTGCTGGAGGCCCTGCGCATCCTCAAACGCGAGCTGGGAAGCGAGATTGCTATCGGCTCGTGGACGCTGGGGCCGTTCACCGAACTTGGGCAGATCATGGACCTGGAAGTGCTGCTGAAGATGTCGGCCAAGAAGCCCGACGTGGTCAACCGGCATCTGCACTTCATGGTAGATTACCTGGCGCAGGTGATCAACCTGTACATCGAGGCGGGCGCGGATTTCATCACGGTGCGCGAGATGGGCGCGACCGCCAGCATCCTCAGCCCGCGCATGTTCAAGTCGCTGGTGCTGCCCAACCTGCAAGCCCTCTTCGGGCGGATCCAGGCTGTGCCCACCGTCCTGCACATCTGCGGCGACACCAACCCGATCATCGAGCTGATGGCGCAGTCCGGCGCGAGCGCGTTGAGCATTGACCAGACGAACCGGCTGAACGAGTCGCGCGCCAAACTGTCGAACGTGGTTTTGCTTGGCAACTACAAGCCGTTCGGCGCGCCGTTCTGCGAAGGCACGCCCGAGGAAGTGGAGGCGATGATCAAGCAGGCCATTGACCAGGGCGCGGACGGCGTGTGGCCCGGCTGCGACATCTGGCCGGTTGTGCCCGTGGAGAACATGCAGGCTATGATGGCGGCGATGCAGAGGTATGGAGCGAATCGCTGATCGCGGATAGCAGAGGGCAGATCGCGGATGGCGAATAGTGACAGTGACTATAGGCTATCGGCGATCAGCCATCCGCCATTCGCCATCAGCCCAAGGAGGCAACATGGCAACCCCTGAACAGCAAGCGGATATCCTGGAACGGCTGAAGAACGGCGTGATCGAGTACGACGAGGAGAGCGTGGTCAAGGCCTCCAACGAGGCGCTGGAGACGGGCATGGACGCCTACCAGGCCGTGATGGACGGCCTGGCGGCGGGGATGGACGTCGTCGGCGCGTACTTCGCCAAAGGCGAATACTTCGTGCCCGAAGTGCTGATGTGCGCCGACGCGCTCTACGGCGGGCTGAACATCCTGCGCCCGCACATCAAGATGGACCAGGAGAAGATGGTCAAAGGCTCGGTCGTGATCGGCACGGTGGAAGGCGACATCCACGACATCGGCAAGAACCTGGTCAAGATGATGTTCGAGGTCGCCGGGTTCACCGTCCACGACCTCGGGCGCGATGTGCCGCTCGACAATTTCGTGGACAAGTACCTCGAAACCGACGCCGACATCGTGTGCATGAGCGCCATGATGACGACGACGATGATCGGGATGCCGGTCGTCATCGAGAAAGTCCGCGCGAAGAACCCGAGGGCCAGGATCATGATCGGCGGCGCGCCGATCAACGAGGACATCGCGCAGAAGTGGGGGGCGGACGGGACCGGCAAGGACGCGCCCAACGCGCTGCAAGAGGCGCTCAACATGATCGGCGTCCTGCGCGAGCTCGGCGACCAGTTCAAGACCGAGCGCGTGCAGAAGGAATGGGGCGCGGATGGGTTGCTGGATGCGGCGAAAGTTTGAACTTTGAGCAGGCCCCTTCGCGGCGACACCGGCCTCACCGACCTGATTGACGCGCGCGACCTCCCCAAGCACGATCTGCGCTTCGAGGTGCTGGGAACGCTGGACGAGGCCTCCTCCGCGCTGGGCGTGGTGCGCGCCAGCGACGTGCGCCCGGAGACGCGCGCATTGATCCTGGAGATTCAACGCGATTTGTGCTGGATGATGTCAGAACTGGCGGCGGTCTCCGGCGACCAGCGCGCCGATACGCACATCACGCCCGAACGGCTGGCCGCGCTGGAGCGCGCCTATCACGCTTTGACCTCCGCCCACCCTCTGAGCGCCGCGTTTACCGTGCCGGGCGATAGCCTGGCAGGCGCGCTGCTGCATTTGGCCCGCGCCATCATCCGCAGGGCTGAGCGCCATGCCACGCGGCTGCATGACGCCTCGCCCCTCCCGAATCCAAACATCATTCCTTATCTTAATCGCCTGTCTACGCTTATTTACGCCCTGGCCCGCGCCGAAGAAGCCGCCGCCGGCATCTCCCAGCCGACGGTGGCGCATGAACCGGAGGGCGGCTTTTGAAAAACCTGGTCCCCCTCCCCTACCGGCGCGTCAGCGTCCAGCCCTACTCAGGCGAGATGACCGAGGCCGCCTTCCGCGCGCACTTCCTGGGCCGCGAGGCCTATCGCCGGACGGATTACATCGTGCTGCGCCAGGGCGAGGCGACCGCCGTCATCGCGATCACCGCGCCCGACCGCCAGAGCCTCTTCAGCCCCATTGACTCCGTAGGGGTGCTGGCGCTGCCGGAGGCATGCGTGTTTGCCGAGGCGCCCGACACCGACCCGGCCAACCCGTCGGCGCTGGCGGCCAAAGCGCACGAACTCGGCCTCGGCCCGGAAGCCACGCTCGTCGTGCGAGGCAGGTACGAGCATGTGAATTTCATCCACCACCCGGACCCGCTGGTGATCCGCGTAGTCGAAGTCGCGCCGCCTGACCCGCCCAAGCTGTTCGGGTTGGCGCAGCACGTCCTCAGTTATGCCGACCTGCCGCCCATCCGCCTCGGACTCGAACGGATTGACCTGAACGACCTCGCGGCCGGACACGCCCCGGCGGCCTTCCTGGTCCCCTGTCGCTCTGGCGGCCTCGACCGCTTCGGCGCGCCGGTCTACTTCCTGGACGAGCGGCCGGCGGCCCGCCAGGACTGGCTGCTGATCGGGTGCGAGCGCAGTTTGCAGTTTCACCGTCATTACTACGGCGACGAGCCACCCCGCGTCGAGATGTGCCCGCGCAAACTGGCGGGAAGCCGGAACGAGCCGACCTTGCTGAAATGCTGCCTGCTCGAATTTGACATGGAGCTGGACGGCCAGATAGCGGTCGTGCCGTGGGGCGCGGATTTGAAGATGGTCGAGGAGGCGCTGCGTAGATTGGTCAGTCAGCAGCAATCAGTGACCGCTGATGACTGGAGGTTAGCATGAAAGCCTGGGCCGATGTGTTCACCCATCTCGACGAGCGCAGCCGCAAGCCGCGCACGGCGGGCGTGACGATGATCATTGACAAATGCCAGGGGCCGAACGCCACCGCCGACCTGCTGGCGACGACCGGCGATTATATTGACCAGTGGAAACTCTCGTTCGGCACGTCGGCGCTGCTGGACGAAAACCTGCTCCGGGACAAAATCGCGCTGGTCAAAGAGCAGCAGGTCCTCGTCTATCCGGGCGGCACGCTGACCGAGTACGCCATCGTGCGCGGGAGGTGGCGGGAGTACATGCGCCGCGCGCGCGATCTGGGCTTTAGCGGCGTCGAGATTTCCGACGGCACGATCCATCTCGCGCCGGACGTCCGCCGGGACGCGATTCGCTTTGCGCTCGATTTGGGCCTGACGGTGGTCGCGGAGGTCGGCAAAAAGGACCCGCGCCAGCAGCTCCACCCCGAAGAACTGGCCGAACTGGCCCTGACCGACTTTGAAACCGGGGCCGCCTGGGTGATCATCGAGGCGCGCGAATCCGGCAAGGGCATCGGCATCTACGACAAGGAAGGCCGCGTTTACGAGCAGGATGTGGACATCATCTTGTCGGCGCTCAACAGCCATCTCGGGCGGCTCATTTGGGAGGCGCCGCTCAAGAACCAGCAGGAATATTTCATCCTGCGCTTCGGGCCGGACGTGAGCCTGGGCAACATCCAGCCGCGCGACGTGCTCGGCGTCGAAGCCCTGCGCGCCGGGCTGCGCTTTGAGACTTTGCAGCCTCTGGTCGAGCAAATGGAGCGGGAAGGCGCCGCCGACATCCCGACGCTGGCCGACCGCATCTCACGCATGGCGAAGCGGCGGCTGCCGGAAGCGTGAACTTATCCAAGGAGCATCCATCATGGGCTTGTTTCGTTTCGACACCCCTCAGAAAGTCATGAAGATCGGCCACATCGAGTGCGGCGGCCAGCCGGGCGAGCGCCCGCCCGTGCTGATGGCGAACATGTTCCAGACCGGCCACAAGATCGTCGAGAGCCGCAAGCCGCCCCGCTGGGACAAAGCCGCCGCGCTCGACGAGATCAAGCTCGTCGAGGAGATGTCGCACGAGACAGGCGTCCCGGCGATCATCGGCATCGTCGCGCCCACGCCCGACGAGATCAAGGCTTACTGCGAGTGGTTCCTCTCGGTCAACGACACGATGGTGTTCCAGATTGACACGTGGACGGAGGAAGCCCGCCGCGCCGGGGCGCGCTTCGTGAAAGAAGCCGGGGTCCAGCACCGCTTCAATTACAACAGCATCACCGCGTGGGATCCCGACATCCCTGATCAGGTGGCCGAACTCAAAGCGTGCGGCATCAGGTCGGTGATCCTGCAACCCTTTGATTCCGAGGATAAACGCGCCACCGGTCGCCTCAAGTCGCTGCGCAAGATACTCAAGCAGATCGAAGGCGGCGCGTTTGATTCGATCCTGGTGGACACGACGACGATGAACCTCCCCACACAGGGCTTCTGCTACCTGGCCAACCGTATGGTCAAAGAAGAGTTTGGCCTGCCGGCCGGCAACGCGCCCGCTAACGGCTCGTACATGTGGAAAGAGGTGATCCAGAAGTGGGGCCGCTCCGCCTTTCAGGGCATGGACGCCGCCATGCACGGCATCGCGGCGGTCATGTGGAACGACTGGATGGCCTACGGCCCGATCACCGGCACACGCCGCGTGTTCACGGCGGTAGCAGCCGCCGTGGCGATGGTCACCGTGATGGCGTGGGACGAGGGGTTGGAACTGCCTGACAACCCGAGCCACCCGCTCAACAAGCACTTCCCGAAGGAGATGGAGTTTATGAAGGGCCTGCGCGCCGCGAAGAGTGACCGGTTGATGGAGCGGCAGCAGGCATTGGGCGAGAAACGCCGCGCAACGCGCGAAGCGGAGGCAGGCGCTGAGTCCGGCGACGAGCGTGACCTCATGCCGGAGAGCGCCGCGGCGATTCAACCGGACAAATAACGGCCCAGACCTGTCGGGTCTTAAGAGACCCGATAGATCTGGCTCCCCATGAGATTCCTCCAATCCCAGCCTCACTGGCTTGAAGTGGCTTACGAGGCCACGCACCGGATGCTCCAGCCCTTCCGGCGCTGGCTCAAGCCAGGTGGCTGGGCCGAGAAATTTTTCATCCGCGCCGAAAAGATGAGCAAAGGCGCGATCTTCGACTGCCGCATGTGCGGCCAGTGCGTGCTGCACAGCACGGGCATGACCTGCCCGATGACGTGCCCGAAGAATCTGCGCAACGGCCCGTGTGGAGGCGTGCGCGCGAACGGGCACTGCGAAGTCATCCCTGAGATGCGCTGCGTGTGGGTGGAGGCCTACGAACGCTCACTGCAAATGCCGGTTTACGGCAAAGACCTGCATCACATCGTGCCGCCCCTCAACCGCCGGCTGGAGGGCACCTCGGCCTGGATCAACGACTTTACCGGCGTGGCCCAGCGGCCTCCGGCAGGATGGAATGCCTGGCTGGAGGTCAAGCAGCCATAGACTCAATGCAAGTGGTGTCACATTGCAAATGCGACTACAATTGAGCGCATGGACACCACCGAGGAAACAGAATCCAGCCGCAACACCCCGCGCCTCAAAGAGCCTCCCGCGCCGGAGTTGATCGCGACCGCCTATGCGCGCGAGGTCGGCGATGCGGCCATCCTCTACACGGGGATGAGCCTGGCCGACCTGGCCCACGTGGTGATGCTCGTCGAGGCAGGAGTCATGGCGAAAGACATGGGCGCGGAACTCGCCCGCGCGCTGTTGGAGATTCACCCCAACCCGCCGCTCGACTTCGCGCTCGACCCGGCGCGCGGCGACCTGTACTCCAACCGCGAGGCTTATCTCAAGATGCACACCTCGGCGGTTGGCTGGCTCTCGGCCGGCCGCGCCCGGCGCGAGGCCACGACCATCGGCTACCGGATCGCCGTGCGCGCGCGCCTGCTAGCCTTCGCCGCTGCCCTCGTGGATTGCGCCGCCGCCGCCCTCGACCTCGCCGAGGCTCACCGGGCCACGCTCTTCCCCGATTACACCTACCTGCAACCCGCCCAACCTTCCGCCTTCGGCCATTACCTGCTCACGTTTGTTTATCCGATCCTGCGCGACCTTGACCGGCTGCGCGCTGCGTTTGGCCGTGCGAACGTCAGCCCGGCGGGGTCTGGGAGCGTCAACGGCAGCCGCCTCCCATTGGACCGCGCGCGCCTGGCCGAACTGCTCGGCTTTGAGGCGGTCATCCCGCACACGCGCGACGCGATGTGGCAGGCCGATGGCCCGATTGAAATCGCCGCGCTCCTCACCGCCGCGCTCGTCAACCTCGACCGGCTGGCCGAAGATTTGCAAATCTTTTCCACCGCTGAATTCGGGTTGGTCGAGCTCGCCGACCGCCACACGCGCATCAGCGTCATCATGCCGCAGAAGAAAAATCCGTATTCGCTGGCCTACGTGCGCGGCGCCTGCGGCGAGTGCATCGGCCTGCTCGCAGCTATGGCCGTCGTGGGCAAAACGCCCTCCGGCCAGATTGACAACCGCATGTTCGCCTACGGCGACATCCCCCGCGCGCTCGATACCGCTACGGGGGCCGCCCGGCTGATGGCCTCCGTTTTGCGCGGCCTGACCGTGAACGCCGACCGCGCCGCCCGACGCGCCGCCGAGGATTTCATCGGCGCGACCGACCTGGCTGAGGTCATCATGTTGAAATCCGGCCTTGATTACAAGGCGGCGCATGACATTGTTGCTCGCGCGGTGCGGATGGCGCTGGAAGCTGGCCTGACCACGCTCACCGCTGACCTTGTGAACGCCGCTGCCGTAGAGACGCGGCATGCCGCGTCTCTACGGATTATGCCGGAAATGATCGCCGAGGCGCTTGACCCGGCCCGCATCGTCCAGACCCGCACTGGAACCGGCGGCGCGGCGGAATCCTCCGTGACGGAAATGATCGCCGAATGTCGGGGAATGCTGGCCGATCACGCGCACTGGCGCGAGGCGACCGAGGTGCGCCTGCAGACCGCCGAAATGCAATTGCTCATGATCGCCGCCGCTCTGCACATGGCTCGTCCCAACCCGCAACCGGGCGGAGAGCAACCGCCAGAACCGCAGGCCCGGCCCGAAGAACGCCGCGAGCCGCAATCACTGGAAGAAACGTTTGACGAGCTATTCAAGGACTTGCCTAAACCGCCTAACCGCCGACGTTTTAGGACATAGCAGATGGCGAATACCGATGGCTGATAGTCCTCCGCCGTCAGCCATCGGCCATCTGCGATCAGCCATCGACTATCTACCATCAGCCACCATGCCTGTCCATATCTCTGACTCACTGATTTACCGCAACTCGTGGGGAACTGAGGAGACGCGCGCGATTTTTGACGACGAGCCGCGCACCCGCGCCTGGCTTGAGATTCTGGCCGCGCTGGCGGAGGCGCAGGCCGAGGTTGGCCTCATCCCCGCCGACGCAGCGCGCGAGGTCGCCCGCGCCTGCCGCGAACTGCCTCTGGACGCCGCGTTCTTTGAGGAAGTGCGCAAAGGCTTCGAGGCCACAAATCACTCCACGCTTGGCCTGATCAAGGCCGTCCAGCGCCGCTGCCCCGGCGCCTCCGGCGAGTGGGTGTACTACGGCGCGACGGTGCAGGACATCACCGACACGTGGATGATGATGGCGCTGAATAGCGTATGGCAGATAACCTATCGCGAATTGCGCGCCATTGAAGCCAATCTGCTGAACCTGGCGGAAACGTATCGAGACACAGTGATGGCCGGGCGCACGCATGGGCAAATCGGGTTGCCGATCACCTTCGGGTTCAAGGCCGCCGTATGGGCCAGCGAATTCCGGCGGCACATTCAGCGGCTCAAGGAGATCAAGCCCCGGTTGGAAGCGGGTCAACTTGCAGGCGGGGTGGGCAGTCTATCGTCCCTCGGCCCGCGCGGGCTGGAACTGCAAGAAAAATTCTTCGCCCGCCTTGGCCTCCACCCGGCGGAGGTCACCTGGAACACGGCGCGCGACGTGTCGGTCGAGTGGTTTCACCTGCTCACACTCATCTCCGGCACGGGGGACAAGATCGGGCACGAAATCTACAACCTGCAGAGGCCAGAGATCGGCGAGGTGACCGAGGGCTTCGTCCCCGGCACGGTGGGGAGCATCACCATGCCGCACAAGCGCAACCCGGAGATCGCCGAGCACCTGGGCACGCTGGCGCGCGTCATCCGGCACAACGCGGCGCTGATCGCCGAAAGCCAGGTGCACGACCACGAGCGCGACGGGCGCGCGTGGAAAGCGGAGTGGGCTGCCCTGGCCGAGACGTGCTTGGCCGCCGCCAAACTGCTCGCGCTGACAAACACGCTCACGGCCAACCTCGTCGTCCACCCCAACCGGATGCTCGCCAACCTGGAAGCGAGCAAAGGCTTCGTCCTGTCCGAGGCCGTGATGCTGGCGCTGGCCGAGAAGGTGGGCAAGCAGACGGCGCACATGCTCGTCTACGAAACGGCGATGAGGACGCACGAAGCCGGCCGCCCGCTCAAAGACGCCCTCCTCGACAACCCGGCCATCACCGCCCATCTCGCGAAAGAAACCATTGAATCGTTGTTCGACTATCGCCAGCACGTCGGTCTGTGCCGGGAGTTAGTGGATCGGGTATTGAAGACGGCGGGGGAA
>DATDRS010000309.1:0-20213 GCA_035291605.1 Anaerolineales bacterium
CACCAATGAGTGGACGGATGATGACGTTGCCAACGTGTTGGCATACGCCCAAACCTTGACAACGGAGCCGGCGATCAGCGGCGGCGGCGTGCTGTACGACGCGTGGTGGGAGGTCGTCGGGGCAGAAGCGCCGACCACCGATCAACCACTGTGGCAGACGCAGACCACCAACACGCGCACCGGCGCGGACACCTGGCGCTGCAAGGAATGTCATGGCTGGGATTACAAGGGCGTGGACGGCGCCTACGGCTCGGGCTCGCACAAGACCGGCTTCAAGGGTGTTCTGGACGCAGCCACCATGTCTGCGGAAGACTTGACTGCTTGGCTGACCGGCAAGAAGAACCCCGAACACGACTTCTCGCAAGCGATGGGCGAGGCGTACATTCAGGCGCTGGTGACTTTCATGCAGAAAGAGACGTTTGACAGCGCGGCGTACATCAATGCCGATGGGACCGTCAATGGCGACCCGGCCCGGGGGCAGGTCAAGTTCGAAGCGACCTGCGCGGCCTGCCACGGCCTCGACGGCAAGAAGATGAACTTTGGCGACGCCGCCGAGCCGGAGTATGTGGGCACGGTTGCCGCCGACAACCCGTGGGAATTCTTCCACAAAGTGTCGTTCGGGCAACCGGGCGAACCGATGCCCGCGGGCATTGGCCTGGGCTACACGATGGAAGATCGGGCCAACCTGGCGGCCTACGCTCAAACACTGCCGACAAAGTAAGGATGAAGGCAGAATGAAGAAGGATGAAGGATGAATCGCATTTCATCCTTCGTCCTTCACACTTGCCCTGGGTGCAAGTGCCAGGGTAATTCACCCTTCGACTGACCATGACCCTCTCATCACTGACCACGCGCCTGTTCCGATCCCGCGTGTGGCGCTCATTCTTCCGGCACGGCTGGCCGGATAACCCGCTCGACCGCTCGCTGGCGATGACGAGCAATATCTTCTTTCACCTGCACCCGGTCAAGGTGAGCCGTAAGAGCCTGAAATGGTCGTACTCGTTCGGGCTGGGGATCATCTCGGCGATTTTGTTCGGCGTGCTCGTCTGGACGGGGGTGTTGCTGATGTTCTACTACGTGCCGTCGGTCGAGCGCGCCTACCCGACGATGAAGGAGATTCAGTTGTCCGTGCCATTGGGCCAGTTCACGCGGAACATGCATCGCTGGTCGGCGCACGCGATGGTGCTGGCCGTGATCCTGCACCTGGGGCGGGTCTTTTACACCGGGGCGTACAAGCCGCCGCGCGAGTTCAACTGGATCGTCGGCGTGGTGCTGCTCTTGCTCACGCTCGGCGCGAGTTTCACTGGCTACCTGCTCCCGTGGGATCAACTGGCCTATTGGGCGATCACCGTTGGCACGAACATCGCGGGTTATGCGCCGGTCGCCGGGCCGGCGACGCGCGAATTGCTGCTCGGAGGAACCGAGGTGGGCCAGAACGGCCTCATCCGCTTCTACACCCTGCACATCGCCGTCTTGCCCTTGCTCATCACCCTCATCATCTCGCTACACATCTGGCGCGTGCGGAAGGACGGAGGGCTGGCGGCGAACGATCAGTGATCAGTGAACCGTGGTCAGTCATCAGCTTCGTGTGGCGAGTGATAACTGATCACTGGTCGCTGAGCACCGGTGACTGATCACTGGAGACTACGATGGGAACCCAAACCCCGGTGACTGACGAAATCTTCCCGAAGGACAGCCGCAAGACCTACGCATTAGTCGAGCTCATGCGCGGTGAAAGCCCGCTGGTGGGCAAAGGGCCGGACGACACGCTGTTCTCCTTTCCCGTCGTCCTGCTGTGGGAGGTCGTGCTCCTGCTCGGCGTGACATTTGCCATCTTCCTGTTTTCGCTCGTCAAGCAGGCGCCGCTGGAGGAGATCGCCAACCCGCTCGTCACGACCGACCCGGCCAAGGCCCCGTGGTATTTCATCGGCTTGCAAGAACTGCTGGAGCACATGCATCCAACGCTGGCCGGGGTGTTCATCCCGACTCTTCTCGTCCTGTTCCTGATCGCGCTACCTTATATTGATCCTTCCCGCGCAAATGTCGGGGTGTGGTTTTCGTCGGCGCGTGGCAGGCGGATGGTGGCGTGGACAGCGCTGTATGTCCTGATCGTCATGCCGGGGTACATCGTACTGGACAATGCCTTCAGCTTGCGTGAACTACTGCGCGAGGCCACACCACCCTGGGTCAGCCAGTGGCTGCTGCCGGCCACCATCCTCGCCGCGCTCGTCGCGCTGCCTGCGCTGATCGTGTGGCGCCTGAAGGCTGATACCCGCGAAGTGATGCTCGTGCTGTTCACGGTCATGTTGATCTCGGCGATTGTGTTCACCGTGAGCGGCTTCCTCTTTCGCGGCCCCGGCTTCAAGCTGTACTGGCCCTGGCAGATGCCGGATGGATACAACCCGTGGGATGGACTGTGAAAACTCCCCAATCCCCATCACGAGTCGCCGAGCACGTCTGGTTGAGCGGCCGAGCGGAGGATGAACGATGAGTATGACAATGAAGGGCAAACAAGGGATGAGCCGGCGACAGTTCCTCGGCTGGGCTTGGGCGGCTTCGCTCGTCGGGCTATTCGGGCAGGCTGGGGCGGCCATGTTCAGTTTCTTCAAGCCGCGCCTGGAGCCGGGGGCATTCGGTGGAGAGATTGTGGCCGGCGCGCTCGAAGAGTTCCAGCCCGGCACCGTCAGTTATGTGCGGCAGGGCCGCTTTTACATCTCGCGGCTGGAGGATGGCGGCGTGCTGGCGATGTGGCAGCGCTGCACGCACTTGGGTTGCACGGTTCCGTGGCGCCAAGATGAGGGGCAATTCCATTGTCCCTGCCACAGTTCGCTTTTCAACCGCCAGGGCGAAGTCATCGGCGGGCCTGCGCCCAGGCCGTTGGACATCTTCCCGGTCAGCCTGAAAGATGGCGACTTGATGGTGGATACCAGTCGCCCCATCGAGCGCCAGGGGTTCGATACTTCGCAGGTTTTCTTCCCCACATGAGGTGCCCGGATGCGATCGCGAGAGAACTACACTCCATTCGTCGCCACCGGCTTCGGCCTGACGCTAGCGATCTTGATCGTATTTCAGGCGTATCTCTGGCGCGAACCGGCGCGCATTCAGGCTGTGGAGGCCGCGGACCGGCTGGCGGCGGAGGCGGCGGGGCATAAGTTGTATGAGGAGAACTGCGTCGCCTGCCATGGCCCAGACGGCGAAGGGGAGGTGGGACCGCCGCTCAATTCGCAGGAACTGCTCAAGGCGACCTCGGACGAAACGCTATTCAGCCTGATCCGCACCGGCGTGCCCGGGACGGTGATGCCGGCGTGGGGCCAGACAGGGGGCGGCCCTTTCACCGACGAGCAATTGACTCAACTCGTGGCATTCATCCGCGCCTGGGAACCGACCGCGCCCGAAATCACTCCGATGGCGAACATCGCCGACCCTGTTCGTGGCGCGGCGATTTTTGCCAGCACGTGCTTCATCTGTCACGGCGAGAACGGGAGGGGCGCCGACCGCGCCCCCGCGCTCAACGACCCGGCCCGGCTCAAGGATTTCAACGACGCCTGGTATCGCAACACCATCGCCTATGGACGTCCGGCCAAAGGGATGCCCACCTGGGGCACAGTACTCTCGCCCGCGCAGATCAACGATCTGGTGGCGCTGCTGGCCGCCTGGCGTCAGGGCCAGGAAGTGAAAGCCCTCATCCCTCTGGAGCGGCACCTCACCAGCGCGTTGTTTGCGTTGCGCGGATTTGATTCTGCCGATGTCGTGTATCACCTGACGGCAGCGCAGTCGCAAGCCGACAACGCTCTAGCGCAGGACATCCAGGAGGTGTTGAATCTCCTTGAAGCCAGGGATTGGGCCGGGGCGAGGGCACGCCTGATTGCCATCTTACCGAAAGAAGAAATCGGCAAGGCGCTGTTTGAGACCAACTGCGCCCCATGTCACGCCGCCGAGGGCACTGGCGGCCTCGGCCCGAACCTGCACGCCAATCCGTTCATTCTATCCAAGAGCGATGAGGATCTCCTGGCATTTATTCTCACGGGTCGCAAGGGGACAGCCATGAGTGGCTTCGAGGGTGTTCTGACGGAGGAAGAAGTGGGCTACATAATCACTTTGCTACGCACCTGGCAGAAATAGCCTCAAGGGCGATTGCTCGTCACGCCGTTATAGGTCGCGTGACTGATAGCGGCCATCGCCAACGGTGGAACCCTCTGTCACCCACAACTGATTCATCACATTGCCCCGCCCGGCGGGCAATTTGTGTTGCTGTCCTGTCCACACACGCGAGTTGCCGCACACGGTCCCGAGTAGTCGGCAAATGATGAACCCCATCTCCCGTGCTTGACAATCCGGGGAGGTGGTTTATAATATCGGAAATCGATAACGGCATACGATAATAGTCGTCGCCGATGGCGCTCTCGCGTGATCTGTTCCTGGGCTTCATCAAACTACACATCCTCCACCACGCCAGCCGCGAGCCGATCTACGGCCTATGGCTGATCGAAGAACTGGCTCGCCACGGTTACCAACTCAGCCCCGGCACGCTCTACCCCATGCTGCATAGTCTGGAAGAAGCCGGCTGGTTGGCCAGCAAAGAACGTGTGGCGGCAGGCAAGGTGCGCAAATATTACACCACCACGCGCAAGGGCAAGGCCGCGCTGGCTGAGGCGCGGGTGAAGGCGCGCGAACTGCTGGACGAGATCGGCGATGTTGGATCATAAGGCAGCGTGTGACTATGAACATCAACTATCTTTTTTGTGCTGAAACCAGCCATGCCGACTGAACTCTCCGCGCGTGGTCAGCCTCTGCGCGAGGTGACCGCACTCTTTCTGAAACTTGGCTTCACCGCCTTCGGCGGCCCGGCGGCGCACATCGGCATGTTCCGCCAGGAGTTCGTCCAGCGCCGCAAATGGCTCACCGACGAGCATTTCCTCGACCTGCTCGGCGCGACCAACTTGATTCCCGGCCCGAACTCGACTGAGATGGCAATCCACCTCGGCTTTCTGCGCGCCGGCTGGGCGGGGCTGATTGCGGGCGGCGCAGCCTTCACCCTGCCCGCTGTGCTGATCGTGCTGGTGCTCGCCTGGCTATATGTGAAATACGGCTCCACACCGCAGGCAGGCTGGCTGCTGTACGGCGTTAAGCCGGTGGTAATTGCCATCATCGTGCAAGCCCTGTGGGAACTGGGGCGCAAGGCGGTCAAGAACGCGCTGACGCTGGCGGTCGGGGTAGGTTCTGTTGCGCTGTACTTTTCGGGTGTGAACGAAGTGCTGCTGCTCTTTGCGGGCGGACTGGTCGTGATGCTGATCCAGAACCGGTCGAGACTGCGGCAACTGCGCCGCGGCGATTTGCCGCTTCTCCTCCCGCTTCTTCCTGGACTTGCGGCTGGCCCCGTTTCGTTCAGTTTACCAACCCTGTTTCTGACCTTTCTCAAAATCGGCGCGATCCTGTACGGCAGCGGCTACGTGCTGGTCGCCCTCCTGCGCGCCGACTTCGTCGCCCGCCTGGGCTGGCTGACCGAACAGCAGTTGATTGACGCCATCGCGATCGGGCAGATCACGCCCGGCCCGTTGTTCACCTCCGCCACGTTCATCGGCTACTTGCTGGGCGGCGTCCCCGCGGCGCTCATCGCCACGCTGGGCATTTTCCTGCCCTCGTACGTTTTTGTCGCCATCAGCAATCCCATCATCCCCAAACTGCGCCGCTCGCCCTGGGCAGGCAGTCTGCTGGATGGCGTCATCGCCGCCTCGCTGGGTTTGATGGCAGCGGTCAGTTTCCAGCTGGGGCTGGCTTCGCTGGTGGACGCGCCGACCCTGCTGATTTTCGCCCTTTCGGCGGTTCTGCTGTTCCGCTTCAACGTCAACTCCACCTGGCTGGTGCTCGGCGGTGGACTCGCCGGGTTACTACGTACATTCATAGGGTAGAAAGAGGATGGCCGGGATAGACACTTACCGCTTCACTGTTCTCTTCACTTATCGCTACCCTTTCCTCATTAGCGCCAGAAAAGCCAGCGCTGCCGCCGAGGGGCGTGCATCTTTGCGTGCGATGAGCGACAGTTGCCGCGCAAAGCGCAGTTCAGGAATTTCCGACACGCTCACAGCCTTCTGCGCCACTTCCAGCGTAATCGCGCAACGTGAAACAAAGGCTACGCCCAGCCCGGCGGCCACCGCACGCTTCACACCCTCACACCCCGTCATCTCCAGCACATCTTTGGGGGCCGCGCCTAAGCGCAACAGATTAGCTTCGACGATCTGTCGGGTGGCCGAACCCGGCTCTCGCACAATCAGCGTTGCCTGCGCAAGCAGGTCGGACGCGAAAGCGCGTTGTCGGGCCAGGGCATGTCCGGCGGGGACAATCAGGACGATCTCGTCGTCCACCAGGGGGCGGACCTGCAACCCTGGCGCCTCAGATGGCACGCCGACAAGGCCCAGGTCAAATTCGCCTGACAGCACCCGACGGGTGACATCGGCGCTGTTGGTGATCGCCAGTGTTGTCTCCACGCCGGGATACTGTTTGCGAAACCGGGCCAGTATTTCAGGGAGCAGGTAAAGGCCGGGTGTGGTGCTGGCCCCCAGCCGCAGGTAACCACGTCGCACCCCTTCTAATTCTCCCAGCACCCGTCGCACTTCCTCGGTCAGCACCGAGAGGCGCTGGACGTAGTCGGCCACGATACGTCCGGCCTCGGTCAACTCCACCCGCCTGCCCGGCCGGTGGAATAGCGATACTCCCAACTCGGCCTCCAATTGCTGAACGTGCTTGGAAACGGCCGGTTGGCTGAGGTGCAGTTCGTCCGCGGCGCGCGAGAAACTCAAATGCCGCGCCACGGCCCGGAAAACGGCCAGGCGTTGAAAGTCCATGTTATTCCTATAAGTTATCGTTTCTATCAATCATTGACTATTGATTATCGTTCCAATAGGGATAGACTGTCAACCGGAGATTGTCCATGACAGATTACTCGGCGCTTAAACTCACCTCGTTCTCGCATGGCGCAGGCTGAGCCTGCAAGATCGGCCCCGCCGATCTGGCGCAAGTGTTGCGCCACCTGCCTCCCGCCGCCGACCCTAACCTGCTGAGCGGCTTTGCCCACGGGGCAGACGCCGCCGTCTATCGTCTGAGCGACGAACTCGCTGTCGTCCAAACGGTGGATTACATCACGCCCATCGTGGATGACCCCTTTGCCTTCGGCGCCATTGCCGCCGCCAACGCCCTCTCCGACATCTATGCGATGGGCGCGCGCCCGGTGCTGGCGCTCAACCTCGTGGGCTATCCGGCCAAGACCCTGCCGCTGGGGGTGCTCAGCGAGATTCTGCGCGGGGGCGCCGCCAAACTCGCAGAAGCCGGGGCCAGTCTCGGCGGCGGCCATTCCATTGAAGACCTCGAACCGAAATACGGCCTGGCCGTCACCGGGATCGTCCACCCTAAGCGCATCGTCACCAACTCCGGCGCTCGCCCCGGCGATGTGCTTATCCTCACTAAACCCCTCGGCCTCGGCCTGATCACGACCGGGATTGATCGACGGCTTGTCAACGGCGGCGGCGTTGAGCGCGTGACGGCAATGATGACACAACTCAACCAGGCCGCGTCCGAGGTGATGCTGGCGGTCGGGGTGCATGCTTGCACCGATGTCAGCGGCTTTGGCCTGCTGGGGCATCTGCGCGAGATGGTCGAGGCAAGCGGGGTCGGGGCGCGCATCAAGTGGAAGGCCGTGCCAGTGCTGTCAGAGGCCTGGGGGTTGGTCGAACAAGATTGCATCCCTGATGGCACGCGGAACAACCTGAATTATCTGGCCGACTTCGTGGACTGGAGTCCGGCTGTGCCTCCAGCCGCACGCGTGGTGCTGTGCGATGCGCAAACCTCAGGCGGGCTGTTGATGGCCGCGCCGCCGAAACGGGCGGAAAAGTTGATGCGGGCGCTTCGGCATGCCGGAGTCGCGTCCGCCGCCGTAATCGGAGAAATCATCCCGGCGCCGAAAGGGCGTATCCGGGTCGTCACACGATAGGAGACAAGATGCCTGAAGAGAGCCACCACGCCAAACACTACCTGTTTGTCGTCAACGACGCGCCGTATGGAAACGAGCGCCCCTACAATGCTCTGCGCCTGGCGTTGAACATGATCAAGCGGCCAGGCGTGGCTGTGCGGGTCTTTCTCACGGGCGACGGGGTGCTGTGCGCGCGCAAAAGCCAGAAGACGCCTGACGGCTACTACAACGTCGAGCGCATGATCAAATCGCTGGCCCAGCGCGGCGAGGTGGCTACCTGAGGGACGTGTTGCGAGGCCCGCGGGCTCGGGCCGGAAGACAAGATTGAAGGTGTGTTGGATGGCAGTCTGGATTTGCACGGGCAGTGGACCGTGGAGGCCGATCACATCCTGGTGTATTGACGAGGGTTGCTATGGCGTTCAGTGTTCGCCCGAATGAAAAACGTTTGTTAGCCGTAGAGCCAGTGCGCGACGGCTACGGTGAAGGCGCCTTTGTCGTTCTGAGCGCCGAGAAAATATAGCTCTCACAAGTGAGGAGGAAGTTATGAGCGGCAAAACCATTGTCATTCTGGGCGCGGGGGTCGGCGGGTTGGTCGCCGCCAACGAACTGCGGCGATTGCTTCCGGCGGAACATCGCGTCGTGCTGGTCGAGAAGAATGCGCGGCATGCCTTTGCCCCATCGTTCCTGTGGCTGATGACGGGCGACCGCCGCCCGGAACAGATTGCGCGCGACGTGCGCCAACTCGTGCGACCCGGCATCGAAGTCATCGTGGCCGAAGCGCAGGCGATTGACCTCGCCAATCGCCGTGTGCAGACGAGCGTGCAGAGCGTGAATTACGATTACCTGATCATCGCCCTCGGCGCAGACCTCGCGCCCGAGGCGATACCCGGACTGGCTGAAGGGGCGCACACGTACTATACCTTCGACGGCGCGGCGAAACTGCGTGATGCCCTGCAAGCCTTCAACGGCGGGAAAGTCGCCGTCGTCGTCAGCGCCTTGCCGTACAAATGTCCCGGCGCACCGCACGAGGGCGCGATGCTCATCGCTGATACGTTGCGGAAACGCGGCCTGCGCAACAAGAGCGAAGCGCACCTCTTCACGCCGGAGCCGCAACCCATGCCGGTTGCAGGCCCCGTGTTGGGCGATGCGGTCAAGCAAATGCTGACCGACAAAGCCGTCGCCTTTCATCCCCTGCACAAGTTGACGGCGGTGAATGCTTCGGCGCGTGAATTGTCTTTCGAGGGGAAAGAGTCGTTCACCTATGATTTGCTCGTCGCCATCCCGCCGCACCGCGGCCCGCGCCTCGCGCGCGAGGCCGGGCTGACCAACGAGGCCGGATGGGTTCCGGTGGATCGCGCCACGCTCAAGACGAAACCCGAAAACGTCTATGCCATCGGCGATGCGACCGTCATCCCGATCCCCGGACGCTGGAAGCCGGACGTGCCGCTGGTTCTGCCGAAGGCAGGGGTGTTCGCGCACGCGCAGGCCGAGGTGGTGGCCCACCGCATCGCCGCCGAAATCGCGGGGGCTGAAACCCAAAGGGCATTCTTCGGGGACGGGTATTGCATGTTGGAAGCCGGGGAGGATTTGGCCGGTTTCGCGTATGGCAACTTCTTCGCCGAACCGTCGCCGCAGATCGAGCTGCGTCAGATCGGAAGCCTCTGGCATTGGGGCAAAGTCCTGCTCGAGCAGTGGTGGCTGGCCCCGTATGGGCCGAGGCGCGAGGCACTGCGGCTGGCGCTGACCCTGGGCGGTAAAGGGCTGGGTATCCCGGTAGTCGTCTGAGGCAGGAGGCCACGAACATGCCCGCAACTTTAGATGACCTGGCCAAGATGGGTGGCGTCATCATGGCGTTTGAATTTACGCCGGAGGGTAAATGCGCGGCTTACAACAGGAACGTCTCCCCTGAAATGGCGGCGATGGCGGCCCGGCATTGCGCTACGGTGACCATGGAGTTCAACACACTCGCGGCGGATTTCTCGACACTCAGCCAGCAGACATGGATGCCTCAACAGGGTTGGATGTACCGGGGCGGCGAGTACACGGTGATCGTTGGCAACGGCGGCTACCGGGGTGTGTTCGTCGAGACGACCAAGGCTGACCTGAACAAACTGTTTGAGGCTCTGTTCGGTTGACACAATGCTTCGCGCTGAAGTGAGCTGGGACATCTGCCAGGCGTGTGATCCATGCTCGGCGCGTCTCGCCTGCAAGACCAAAGCCGTCGTCAAGATAGACGCCGACGAGCCCGCGTTCATTGAATTGGCTCGCTGCAATGGCTGCGGCGACTGTCTCCCGGCCTGCCCGTACGGGGCCATTGCTCTGAGGAACATCCATGTGCCCAACGCCCGCAGCGCGCGCATTGGTTCCGCTTGACGCCGACAACTTTGAGCGCCTCGTCATGGCTTCGCCGCGCCCAGTGGCCGTGGTCTTCTGGGGCCCGGATTGCTGGCCCTGCCACGTCCTTGCGCTGACGCTCGAACGCGCCGCCGAGGCGTATGGCGACCGCGTGACATTCGCCGCACTCGACATCGGTCTGATCCCACAAGCGGCCACACGATTCGGAGTACGCGGCATTCCTCATCTTCTCTTCTTTACACACGGCGCAGTCTGTTGCCATTTCATGGGCGAAATCCCTTGGGTCTATTTGCGCGACAAACTCGAACGTGCTCTGCAACTTCAGGCCCAGCTTTCATACAACCCGCATCACCGCTTCACACTCCCTTCACAAAACTCCGCTTGAATTGCGGGTGAGCGAGCCGGAGAGGTTCGCCACACTCACACTAACGGAGGTCCCGATGAAACTTTTTCTTAAGTGGACAGGGTTTGTCCTTTTCGCCAGCCTCATTGGACTTGTGTTAGCCATGGCAGTCGTCGCCAGTGCGCGAGCGCAGTCGCCAGTCGCCGTGACGCCGCGCGTTGTCGCGCAGGCGACGCCCCCCGCACCCTATATCGGGCCATGGGGCTACGGATATGGTCCAAGCGGGGTCTACACGCCCACCGGGGCTGTACCCTACTCCTACGGACCGGGAATGATGGGCCGAGGCTGGTCGGGCTCCAACTATGGCAGCTGGGGCATGGGGCCAGGCATGCATGGGGGGATGATGAGCGGCTACGGCGGTAGATACGGGATTTACCCGAACGCCAGCACTCTACTCACGCTTGACCAGGCCATTGAGGCGGCTCGCCTATATCTATCTGCCTACGGCAATCCAGATCTGGCGTTGGCCGAGGTGATAGAGTTCTCGAACAACTTTTACGGCGCGGTCAAGGAAAAGAGTACAGGTCGCCACGCATTTGAGGTGCTCATTGACCGCTACACTGGAGCTGTCTACCCCGAGCCTGGGCCGAACATGATGTGGAACGCCCAATATGGGCACATGGGCGGCTGGTGGGGCCAATCGGGTGGCGCGATGACGGTGACGCCAGAGCAGGCGCGGACGAACGCCCAGCAATGGTTGGAGGCGTACCTGCCAGGGACGACCACCGCCGATGAGGCGGACGCATTCTATGGCTACTACACCATCGAGGTTCTGAAGGATAGACAGGTCTATGGCATGCTCAGCGTGAATGGTTACACCAGCGACATCTGGTATCACACCTGGCATGGAGATTTCGTTGGACTGAAAGAAGTGGAGGAGTAATATGAACAAGATCAACTGGACGGCCATGGTCATGTTCGGTGTCGTAGTTCTGCTGGCCTTTCTAGTTGGGGTGGGCCTGCTGGGCGGCTGGGGCTACGGCGGTTGGGGAATGATGGGGCCAGGCATGATGGGCGGCTGGGGCTTTGGCCCATTCGGTTGGATTGCTATGCTCTTTATGTGGCTGATCCCCATTGGCTTCGTCGTGCTGACCGTGCTGGGCGTGGTCTGGCTGGTGCGGGCCGTCAGCGGTGGGGCTGGGCAAAGCCCGAACCCGCTGTCCCCGGCGCGCACCTGCCCGAATTGCGGACGCGCCGTGCAGGCCGATTGGCGCAACTGCCCGCACTGCGGCGCGGCATTGACCCAGCCATAGGAGGCAAACACCATGTGTGGACATCACCTGTTACACGGTATACATCTCCACCCCAGCGATCATCACGACCTGGAAGCTGTGGCTCTCACACCGTCCTCGACGCGCACAACACCTTGCCCGCAGTGCCACTCGCCGTTGCAAGAGGACTTCGTCTTCTGTCCCTACTGCGGGGCGGAAGTGCTGGCCGCCTGCCCGGCGTGCCACCGCGCGGTGCGCGCCGACTGGACGCACTGCGCCTACTGCGGAGCCGAACTGCTCGGCGAGAAAGCAGATATTCCGACTCATTCACATCACTGAAAGGAGTGACTCTCATGAGTTTCATCGCCCGACTTCAAGCCATCTTCGGCGCAAAGGTCAACAAAGCCCTCGACGGGATCGAAGACCCGCGCGCCAGCCTGGACTACAGCCTGACGCGCCTGCAGGCCAGCCTGCGCCAGATCAGCGACAGCCTGGTGGAGGTCTCCACCGCTCGCCGCACGCTGGAGGCGCAGCGCGGCCAGGCGCAGAAAGCGGTTGACCAGACGGAGGAGCAAGCCCGCCAGGCCGTGCGCCTGGGACGCGAAGACCTGGCGACCCGCGCCCTGGAGCGCAAGGCTGCGGCTCAAGAGCGTCTGAACAGTCTCAACGGCAATATCGCCACGCTCGACGCCCAAGTCGAGAATCTCAAGACCAGCCAGGCCAACCTGCGACAAAAAATCGAGCTGTTCCAGGCCAAGAAGGAAGAACTGAAGGCGCTGTACGACTCGTCACGGGCGCAGCTGCAGGTGAAGGAAGCCGCCACCGGCATCTCCAAAGACCTGGCCGACGCCGGACACGCCATCGCGCGCGCGGAGTCCCGCATTCAGGCGATGCAGGCGCGCGTGGAGGCGATTGACAACCTGATCGCGACCGGCGCGCTAGACGACGCCCTCGCGCCCGAAGGCGACGACATTGACCGCGAACTGGCCCGCCTGACCCGCGCCGCCACCATCGAGAGCGAACTGAAACGCCTCAAGGCTGAAGCCACCGTTGCCGAGCCTGCGGTCGGCGGGGCGGAGCCGGCGCAGCCATGAGCTGTGGATCGCCGTTGGGCGACCTGTTCTATTTGGCTGATAGGTTGCTCTATCCCCACCCCGATATCGCCGCCCCTCTGCCTTCGCATACCTCGCTGATGGCGGAGGGGCCGGGGGTGGGGGTCCGTGCCGCGTTGTACCGGATGTATGGCGAGGGCCAGATTAGCGAGGAGGTCTTCACCGCATTGCGCACGCTGGCCGATCGCGACCAACTGCGTCCCGCCGACCTGGCAGTGCACCGCGCCCGTGCGCGGCGTCGCCCGGACGGACATAGCGACGTTGAAGCCATGAATGCTCTGCGTGGCATCCGCTCGCGGCTTGCCCACCTGGCGCAGGCCCGCGCGGCCTCCGAGAAAGTCCTGGCCAATATGGAAGCCCGCGTGGCCGGGTTGGGCGAGCGGATCGTCGGCAAAGAGCAGGCCGCGCGTGACGCGGTAGCGGTCGAGAGCGACGAAACCGCCGCCCGATCTCGCCTGGCGGAAAAGGCGGAATTCGCCAGCAGCCGAGACCGGCTGGCGGCACAGGCCCAGGCCTTGCGCGCTGACCTGGCCCGGCTCGACGACCTGCGCGCACAACTGGAAGCCAAAGCCGCCGAATTGGAAGCTATTCAGGCGCGTATTCGCCTGAGCGAGGAGGTGCTAAAATGATGGGGATGATGGGTGCCGGAATACTGTTCATGCTGCTGATCCCGCTGGTGGTGATCGGCGTGCCGCTGCTGATCATTGTGCTGATCGTGAGCGGCGGGTTGGCCGCCCTGTTGAAATCGTTGTCCAGCAGTTCCCAGCCGCCAGCCGCTACTGCGCCGGCATCGCCCGCTGACGCGACACCCCCACCCGCGCGCAAGTGCCCGACCTGCGGGCGCGAGGTTCGACCGGGTTGGAACGTGTGCCCCTGGTGTGGTGCAGCGCTAACCTGAAAAGCTGTATCGTGCCACTGTCGTTCGGCCTCCCGCTCCTTGATCGGGAATGACCCAAAAAATTCTCGTCGTTGACGACGAATTGGAAATCGTCCGCCTGGTGCGCGCCTACCTGGAGCGTGCCGGTTTTGCCGTGGTGACGGCCAGTGAAGGCCGCGAGGCGCTCGCCGTGTTTCGTCACGAGCGCCCCAACCTGGTCGTCCTCGACTTGAACTTGCCGGGCATAGATGGGTTGGATGTGTGCCGGGCGATGCGCCGCGACTCGGACGTCCCCATCATCATGCTCACCGCGCGCCTCGAAGAAACGGATCGGCTGATCGGATTGGAACTGGGGGCGGACGATTATGTGGTCAAACCCTTCAGCCCGCGCGAGATCGTCGCCCGCGTCCGCGCGGTGTTGCGTCGCAGCGAGGGAACGCCGGTTCGCCCGGAGGTGGTGTCGGCGGCGGGGGTCACGGTGGATCTCACCCGGCGCACGGCCTCGGTGGCTGGTCAACCGCTTGACCTGACGACGATGGAGTTCGATCTGTTGGCGCTACTGGTTGAGCATCCGGGGCAGGTCTTCACCCGGCTGCAACTCCTCGACCGGACGCAGGGAACCGCCTATGCGGGTTACGAGCGGACGATAGATGTGCACATCAAGAACCTGAGAAAGAAACTCAGCGACGATCCTCAAGCCCCACGCTTCATCGAGACCGTGCGCGGTGTGGGCTACCGATTTTGTCAGCCCTTCGGCGAAGTTCATCCTGAGCAGGGCCGAAGGGCTCAGGACAAGGAGCGCGGATGACACGGCCAGCCGGGCGTAGCCTGTGGACGCGGTTAATGGGGGTTTTCCTCGGCGTCATCGTCGTGGGGGTCGCGGTCATGGTTGTCTCGGTGCGCCTCTCGACCACCGCTCAATTGCGCCGCCGGGTACTCTCCGACGATGTGGCGCAGGCCAACGCGCTTGCGTCACTGCTGGCGAGTTTCTACAGCCAACAAGGCAACTGGAACGATGTTGAATCCTTCCTTGCCTCCGCGCCGGGCGCGCCGTCGCCAGCGACGCAGACGACGCCCTGGCCCAGCGGGATGATGGGGCCGGGGATGATGGGCCCGGACATGGGGCCGGGCATGATGTGGAACTGGCAACAATGGTTCCAGGTCACGCGCAGCACCGGGCCGGTCACCGATCGGGTGGTGGTGGTGGACTCGGGCGGCAAAGTCATCGCCGACACTGGCGGGGCCAGTCTGGGCGAGCAGCATCCAGTGCAGCACGTCGAGGGCGGTGTGCCCGTCGCCGTGAACGGGCAGACGGTCGGCGCGGTGTTGGTCGGTTCGATGATCGAGCCGGTGCTCAACCCGGCGGATGAAGACTTTCTGCGGTCGGTGAACTTTTCTATCTTCGTCACATCGCTGGCGGTGGGCCTCCTGGCGCTCGGGCTGGGATCGTTGCTGTTCAGACAGATCACCTCCCCGTTGGGGGCGCTGTCGCGAGCTGCCGAGGCGATAGCGGGCGGCGATTTGGGCCGCCGGGTTGAAGCCCAGTCGGACGACGAGATCGGGCGGGTTGCCCGCTCGTTTAACCGGATGGCCGAAAGCTTGGCCCACGCCGATGCTCAGCGGCGCAACTTGATGGCGGATATCGCCCACGAACTGCGCACGCCGCTCACCGTCATCCAGGGGAATCTCGAAGCGCTGATGGACGGTGTGTACGACCTGACCCCGGAGAACGTGGCCGCCGTCCACCGCCACACTGTGGTGCTCAGCCGCCTGGTAGCCGACTTGCGCGATCTGGCGCTGGCCGAAGCCGGGCAATTGCGACTGGAACGCAAGCCCATCGCCTTGTCGGAGGTGATCGCTCAGGTGAGCGAAAGTCTGGAGGCGCAGGCGCGCGAAAAAGGTGTGACGCTGAAGACCGAAGCGCACGACCCCCGGCCGCCGGTCGCAGCTGACGAGCAGCGGATCACACAGGTGCTGTTCAACCTGCTGTCGAATGCGCTGCGCCATACGCCCAGCGGCGGGACGATCACCACGAGCGCTGAATTGCGCGACGGGCGCGTGCTGGTCAGCGTGCGCGACACGGGGACAGGCATCCCGCCCGAAGACTTGCCGCATGTGTTCGAACGTTTCTATCGCGCCGACCGCTCGCGCGCGCGTGCCACTGGCGGCTCAGGGCTGGGGTTGACCATCGCCAAGCAAATCGTCGAGGCGCACGGCGGACAGATTTGGGTCCAGAGCTGGCTGGGGGCTGGCTCCACCTTCGCGTTCAGCCTCCCCCTGTCGGGGCCAAACACCCCACCAACGGCGCCTCGGCCTCGACACATTTGCCCGCGTTGTGGTCAGGTCACGGAGAGCGGCTGGCGGCTGTGCGCATACTGCGGCACTTCGTTGATCGAGTGATAGAATCACGCCATACCGCATCTCACCCTGAAACGCCTGCGGCGGGTGGCCACCTGCGCCCCGCCCATTCTCAGACGAGCACCACCGGAACGGGGTACAGTGTGGTATTCGGTTCGAGCAGGCGTTTCATGTCCCGTCTGAATGTACGGCCTATGAGGCTTTGACGACCAGCGTGCCCTTCATCCCCGCTTCTTTGTGCCCGGCCACCGTGCAGAAGAACTCGTACGTCCCCGGTTTCGTCGGCGTGAACTCGAAGGAACTGGTCGCGCCCATCGCCGCCGCAATGTGCAGGTCCGGCTCCTCGGTTATGTTGCTCATGTCATGCCCGGCCATCGGTTCGGCGGTGGCGCCCATGTCCGCCATCGGGAATTCCATAATGCTGAGGTCGTGATCCAGCGAATCCGCATTCTCGAACGTGAGTTTGACCGGCTTGCCCGCCGTGACCTCGATGGTCGCCGGGCTGAACTTGAGCGCTTCGGCCTTCACCACGATCTCATTCGAGCCAGACGACCCGCCCGAGCAGGCCGCCAGGGCCAGGGAGGCGAGAAGCAGGAGGGAGATCAGGACGCGTCGCATGTGAGGGTTCTCCTTCTGTAAATATCAGACGAATACGGGAGATTTTAGCGAACTTCCCCACCTTTTCAATACGCCATTTGGCGTGTTCGATAATAACTCGTTTGGTGGGTGCTATTGTCAACTGAAGTGACTCGCATGAGACGGTCTTTATCGAGAGAGTTCCCACACAAACACGCGCTCCGGCGCATCCGCGTCCCGGATGATCAGGGTGAGTGTCTTCGCACCTTCCAGCAGAGTTTTGCCGTCGGCGGTCTCCGCCAGGAAGGTCAGCTTGCCTTCATAATGATGACCGCCGCCGACCGGCCAACTCGCCCCCTTCACTTCCAGGCCCGTGTCCGTCTTCAGCACCGACTGCGCCGCTAAGTCCCACGACACGTCCACCGAATGTGTGTTCATCGAAACGTCGAAGTCCAGCGTCTCGCCCGGCGTGGTGAGATTGAGCGGTGTGACCACAAATTCCACCGCTCCCTGCGAGTCCGTCCGCGCCAGAGCCTGCCCAGCGACCCCCGCAGGGGGGAGCGCCGAAGGGGCGCTACTGGTCTCGATCGAGCCAGTGTCCGAGGCCGGAGCATTTTCGGTTGCGGGTTGCGCCTGAGGGGCAGGCGTCGCCGAGGCGCAAGCCGCCAGGCCGAGCACCAGAACCAAAAGGGTGAAGAGGGAAAGGATTAACTTGCGGTTCACGAAGCAGCCTCCAGTGAAGACAGATGAGTCACAGCGCGCCGCCTGGCCTTGAGAATTTCGCGCAGCATGACGGCGATGCCGATCAGGTTCGTCAACAGGCCAACGACCATAAAGGGGATTTTCCAGTTGGCGAGGAAGGTAGCAGCAGCCGTCAGGCCCACGAGCGGCAACACGTCGGCGACGTGGTGTGCGCAGCAGGCGACCATCGCCATCGTGGACATGCCGCCGCCCGCCGCCGTCGTCGCGCCGCCCGCCGGGATGTGCAGGGGCAGGTACAGCCCTTTCCTTAGCAATGTGTACAGTCCGACTTGTGTGCCGAAGCCGAGGAGGATGGGGATGACGAAGGCTTTGTCTTGCCAGAACAGGTCGAGCGCGTGTTCAGGCGTCTCGGCCAGCGAGACGATGCCGAGGTAGACGCCGGTCAAAAAGATGGCGCCCAACACGCCTGCGCCGAGCGGAAGCAGGATACGTCGAGCAGATGAGTTCACGGTCGAGTCTCCTTTTAGAGGAGACTACCGTACTTCGTCCCTGCTCGCCAAGCGCGATTTGGCGTGATTCCCGATAGGCCATTTGGCGCGTGATGAATGTCACGGTTAGAAGGGGTCTGTTGTCGTGCGGGGCGCGGTCGGTTTCGTTGGGGCAGGGCCGGGTGCAGCCTTCCGCTTACCGCGTCGCTTCCGGCTGAGCGGCGCGCCACATCTGCAACAAGCCTTTGAGCTTGCGCCGGAACTCAGCCGGGTCCTGCTGAATGGTTTCGTCTGTGAACCGAGGCAGGAGGTCGGCCAGCAAGGCATTCATCTCAGCCACTGCCAGCCAGCCGTGCTGAAGAAAGGCGATGACGACGCCGTAATCCGGCTCGTCGCCGCGCGCGATCAGCCGGAACGCAACGCTGTATGGGTCAAAGTGATAGACCTGCAACGCGCCGGAGCTGGCCAAGGAGCGCGCGCGGGTCGCATAGCCGGCCGGCAATGGGATGACGTCGCTCGGCGCTTCCTCGAAGACTTCAATGCCTGTCTGATCCTGGAATCGGCGCACAATTTCGTCGAAGGCCAAACGATCCCCGGAGGCCATCTCGACCGCGAATACGAGACGCGGCGTCCTTGCGCGCCAACCTTCGTACACTTGCGTCGTCTCGCCAATGAGATACAGGCGGCCAGGCCGAGGAAACTCTGCGCCGAGCCGGGTGAGGAATGCCTCAATCGTTGCGCGATCTACGTATGTTTGTATCATCCCGGAATGATTTCACGGCAGCGCACGCCGAGGCCGCAAAGTTTTCAGGCCTGCTCTGCGCGCCCGGCTGTCTCCGCGATGTGATTGACTGAGTCTTCGTCCTCACCTGACCGGACGATTGCGTTCACCGGGCACACCGCCAGGCAATCCTCGAAGTCGCAGCAGATATCCTGATCAATCACGTAGATCGGGTCGCCAGCCGAGATCGCGTCAATCGGACACGTGGGCAGGCACGCGCCGCAGGCGGTGCAGGTGGAGATAATTTTGTAAGCCATGGCTCACATGCTGCTTGTGGCCTATCGCGGCAGCCGCCCACACCCGAACCGGACGATACGCGATACGCCATAAGCGATCAGCGTCACTTGTACCGCCGCTTCGGCGTCTTGTCGCGCCAGTCACAGACCCAGAAGGTATAAGCGTACGGAAACATGGTCTGGACGACGTGGAAAGGTTCGTACTCGAACAAGCGGCGCATCGCCCACGAGAAGCGGTAGCGCGGGTGCTCGGGTGTGATCAGCTCGACCACACAGTCCACCTGAAAACTGACGAACACCGGCGAATTGCCCGTCCACAGCACGGAGGCCAGCGGTCGTTCCATCAGGTTGCGCAGCGTCGTCCCCTCAAAGATTTCGAGCAAGCCCAGTCGCCGCCAGTCAATGTGCTCGGGATGATTGTAGAACTCGCGGGCCGCGGCGACCCGGAGGGCGCGCGTCTCGTCCACCGCATGCGGCGGCAGCTTCGAGATCTCCTCAACGGCCGCCTCGACCAGGCGCAGGTAGTGATCTATGTACTCGTCTTTGGGCGTGAAACCCACGCCCTTGTTCGCCAGATTCGGGAAGGCGCCGCTGCCCATCGTCGCCACGACCGGCAGATGGCCCTGGTTGAAGGCGATGTACTCGTCCTTCTCGATCTTGTCGTAGACGTACTTTTTGTAGTCTAACTGCCAGGTGATAAACTTTTCCGGCAGTTCCTTGATTTGGAATTCGTGGACCGTTCCATTCTGACTCAGTCGGGCCGCACCCTTTACAATCTGCACCTGCCGGCCGATGGTTTGGTGATCTATCGCACCCATGTTCTCTCCTTATGGATTGCCCTCCGCGCCTCCCGCCATCATGTCGCGGACGAAACGCGGCACCATGGCCACGCGGTTGCCAATCCCCTCGCGGATTTTGATCATCAGCTCGGGGGTCACTTCCGTCAGCCCCTCGGCGAGCGCCGCCTCTTCGATCTGCCGGACGACCATGCCCCGCACGAACGCCGGGATGCGGTCCAGTCGCCCCATCGCCTCCGCCGTCCAGGGCATGCGGAATTCAAGGTCCACGCCGTACGACTCGCTCTGAGCCGGGAGGATCTGAACCAAGCCGTATTTGCCCGGCTGGTACACGCACCACGGGTCTTCGGCCAG
>DATDRS010000310.1:0-4393 GCA_035291605.1 Anaerolineales bacterium
ATGGTCGGCGACGTGAACGCCGCCGTCAACGGCGCATGCGAGGCGGGCGCGGACGCGGTGACGGTCAGCGACGCGCACTCGCACGGGCGCACGCTCGAGCTCGAAGCGCTTGACCCGCGCGCGCACCTCAACTCTGGCAGCCCCTCGCCCTTCTCCATGCTGCAAGGCGTTGACGACGCGCCGCCTTACGACGCCGTCGCCTTCGTCGGCTATCATGCGATGGCCGGGGCGAAGAAAGGCGTGCTGTGCCACACCTGGACCGACAAGCTTCACGGCGTGTGGCTCAACGAGGTCGAGGTCGGCGAGATCGGGCTGAACGCGGCGGTAGCCGGCCATTACCAGACGCCGGTCATCGCCGTCAGCGGCGACCGGGCCGCCTGCCTCGAAGCGCAGACGCTCATCGGGGCTGAGGTGGAGGTGGCGGTCGTCAAACTCGGCGCGGGGCGCTACGCGGCGGAGTGCCTCCCGCTCAAAGAATCCCGCGAGAAGATTTGCGAGGCCGTCGCGCGCGGGGTGAGCCGGCTCAAGAGCGGGCAGGGCCCCAGTCCTTTCAAAGTCGAGACCCCCGTCAGGCTTGCCATCGAGTTCAAGTTCCCGCACCAGGCGGACGCGGCCTCGCTCATCCCCGGGGCGCGCCGCGCCTCGGGCGTGCGCGTCGAGTTCACCGGCGAGGAGATGGTGACGACCATCCGCGCCTTCCGGGCGATGGCCGCGCTCGCCGGGCCAAATTCGTGAAGCGGCGATCATCCGATGACCATCCGCGTCGGCCTCATTGGCCTGAACTACGGCGCCCGGGTGCACGTCCCGGCGTATAAAGCCGACCCCAAGTACGAGTTGGTGGCCGTGTGCGCCCGCACGCCGGGGCGGGCCGAGGAGGTGGCGCGCGAGCACAGCATTCCCCGCTGGTACAGCGACGCGCGCGACCTGTTCCATTCGGAAGACATTGACCTGATCAGCATTGCTTCGCCGCCGCCGACCCACGCGGGTTACGCGATCGCCGCGATGGCCTTCGGCAAGCACGTCGTCGTCGAGGTGGCGTTTGCCGGCTGCGCCGAGGATGGCCGGGTGCTGGAAGAGTTCGCGCGGGAACGCCAGCGGACCGGGGCCGTCGCCTACGTGCTGCGGTACGCGCCCAACCTGCGCCTGGTCTCCGACCTGCTCGCGCAGCAGGTCATCGGCAAGCCGCAGTTGATGCGCTTCGACTTCTTCACCAATTTTCTCATCCGGACCAGGCAGAACTCGCGCTGGATGTGGGACGGCGACAACGGGGGCGGGATCCTGGCGGGCTTTGCCTCTCACGTGCTGGACCTGGCGCTGCGCTGGTTCGGGCCGGTGAGCGAAGTGGACGCGACGCTCACGACGCTCACGGACCCGCAGTCCATCCCCGGCACCGGCTCGCTCCGACGGCGGGTTTCGCTCGCCGACGACACCGGCGCGGTCGTCCTGCATTTTGAGAGCGGGATGCTGGCGGTCCTCAATCACAGCGCCGTCGTCGCCTACCCGCGCACGAACATTGAATTGCACGGGACAGAAGGCTCGCTCCTGATCGAGGGCTTCGGCGACGAGGTCTCCCTGCTGCGCATGGAGGAACAGACGGCCGAAGTGATGTTCACGCCGGAGCAGTACCTGGAGGCGACGCGCGGCCTGGGCGGGTTGGAAGGCGGGTTCACGATCTTCCTCGATCAACTCGCGGCGGCCATCACCACTGGCGCGCCGCCCCCCGACCTCCCCACCTTCAAAGACGGCTGGGAAGTCACGCGCCTGATAGACGCCGCCAAACTCGCCTCGCACGAACACCGCCGCGTAAAATTGAGCGAGGTGGGGTGAGTACGTCGGCTTTTTCGTGCTAGAATGTCGCCATATCCACGGCCTGAGCCTCAGAGGAGACGATGAGCAAGAAACCTGATTACCGGAACTGGCCCACGTTTGACGAGATGCTCCACCCCAACACGATTGACCCGGCCATCCGCGCCCGTGTGGGCGCGGCGCTCAAGACCGATCCCCTCGACCCGATCAACCTCTACAACATCACCTGGCGCGGCGCAGACGACCAGATCAAATACGAAGTCCTCCCCAAGGAACTGACCGGCGTGGATGCGCCCATCGTCGTCCTCTACGGGCGCGATTTCCCCTCCGGCTCGCACAAGGTCGGCGCGGCCTACTCGGTGCTGGCCGAGGCGCTGCTCTTCGGGCAGGTGGACATCGAAAAGCACACCGTCGTCTGGCCCAGCACCGGCAATTACGGCATCGGCGGCGCGTGGGTGGGGGGGCGCATCGGCGCGAAGTCCATCGTCGTCCTCCCCGAGGGGATGAGCAAGGAGCGCTTTGAGCGCATCGAGCGCTACGGCGCGCAGATCATCAAGACGCCCGGCGTCGAGTCCAACGTCAAGGAGATCTACGACAAAACCTGGGAGCTGCGCCGTGACCCGAGCATTCGCATCCTTAACCAGTTCGAGGTCATGGGGAATTACCGCTTCCACTATCACGTCACCGGCAACACGATCGTGGAGCTGGCCGCCGAGTTGAAGGCGCAGGGCGTCGGCGACGGGACGGTGGCAGCCTTCTGTTCGGCAATGGGCAGCGCGGGGACCATCGCCGCCGGCGACCGGCTCAAGCAGGCCTGGCCCGATCTCCGGATTGTCGGCCTCGAACCCATCCAGTGCCCCACGCTCTACAACAATGGCTACGGTGGGCACGACATTCAGGGCATCGGCGACAAGCACGTGCCATGGATTATGCACACGAATAATATGGATTGCTTGATGTGCATAGATGACGTGGAATGCAAGAAAGGACTTCAGCTGCTTACCGAGGAGCAGGGGCGGCGTGTGCTAACTCAACTCTACGGTATCCCCGAAGCTAAGGTGAGGACGCTTTCAACGATCTTTGGCATCTCCGGCGTATGCAACGTGCTGGGCGCAATCAAAACTGCCAAGCATTATCAGTTCGGCAAGAAGGACGTCATCGTCACCATCTGTACCGACGCGATTGACCGCTACCATTCGGTGATGGACGACATGGCGAAGACCTACGGCGCGATTGACGAGGCGCGCGGCATGGCCTACGTCGAAGCCATCTTCCACGGCCAGAAGACCGATTGGGTCAAAGATGGCACACCCGACGTGCGGCGGCAGTGGCGCGGATTAAAATATTTCACTTGGGTAGAACAGCAAGGAAAAACAGTCGAGGAACTCGACGCGCAGAAAGACCCGGAATGGTGGCTAAGAGAACAGTCTAAAGTACTCGAGATTGATAGATTGATCCGCTCGGCTAGGGCTGCATAGCGCCACGTGACATGGATTTCCTATTGTTGGTTGACAATCAGCAATCAACAATCAGCATTCCGCAATGATGAATCCCACCGACCTCGTCCTCGTCGTCATCCTGAAGGACAAGCGCGACCTCGAGATTGCACGGGTGCTGGGCTGGTACCGCATCCCCGTTAAGTCGTCGCCCAAAACGGTGGCGGTGGATTGGCTGGCGTTTTATCAGACGGCCAAATTCGGCGACGAGAAATGGGCCATTAACTACATCGCTCCCGTGCGCGGCCACGAACTCGCGACGCGTGCTGAACTGTTGCGGACTCAGCCTGACCATCCCCGCGCTAAAGAGCAATACTACAAAATCCAGATTGGCCCACTGGAACGCCTGCCACGCCCTATCCCCTCGCGCAAGTGGCGGCGCATCACCTTCCTCTACACGACGGGCGAAAAGTTGTTGGCCGCCGAGGAACTCAACGACCTCATTATCCAGTCGGCGGAGCGCGAACTGTTATGGCAGGCGCTGCACGAGCGGGGTTTGCGGGCGGAACGGCAATACGAGACGCGGAGCGGCGGCGAGATTGATTTGGCCCTGCTCTGCGCGCTGGGCAACCTGGGCATCACGCTGGGGGGTGCGGGAGATGAGCGGCGCTCACTCAAGGAGCGGAGTGGGTGGCGCTATCTGTCGTTTCCGGAGACGGCGGTCAAGGCGGAACTGCCCAGCGTGGTGCAGGCGATTGAGCAGGAGGTGGAGCGCCTCGGCGGACTAGCATGAGGGATAGTTTACCGCAGACAACGCGAAGGGAACGACATGAACCCCTGGATAGCTTTTCCTAGTGAGATTGGCGAATGTAGCGCTGATATTCGGGTTGGTCAACCTCTTCCAGAATGGCCAGCACGTTCCCATCGAGCTGATGTCCCCCAACGCGTATTGGCCCGCTGCGCCTGTCCGTCGGGATCGACCGGTACACGTCCTTCAGATCATCTAACCTCAAAGCCAAAATCGCGTTTGCTCTTCCCCTCCCTCCTTGCCGGGCATCTTTCCACGCCATTTTCTGAAGATCCTTGTCGGAATATCGCCTGTTGTTGGCCAGCATCATCGTAACTATTTCGGGAGCCTCCATCCAGGCCTC
>DATDRS010000311.1:0-4449 GCA_035291605.1 Anaerolineales bacterium
GGTCTTGGGGTCGGCCGTCATCCGGCCTTCGACGAAGACTTTGGAGCCTTTCTTGAGGTACGTATTACAGGCTTCCCCGGCCTTGCCGAAGACGCTGACCCTCCACCAGAGGGTGCGCTCCTGCAGTTGGCCGTCCTGGCCAGTCCAACGCTCGCTGGTGGCAACGCTGAAGTTGGTCACCGCAGCGCCCGAGGGGGTGTACCGCAGCTCCGGGTCGCGGCCCAAGTTACCAACGAGGATCACTTTCTGATACATATTCACCTTCCTGATCAGCGGAGGCCTGGTAGGGGCATTCCCAATGAATGCCCGGGCGGGTTGCTACCCGTCTTTGATAATCCGCTGATGATTATCCGATGATAAGAGAAATTAGAACAAATGTCAACGTGCCAGATATGGGCTATCTGTCCTGACTGTCCCCCAGATATATGGGCAGGGCATCAATGAAAGTGGGAAATTTCTTTACAATCAGCATCCGTTCTATTCGTTGATAAACCTACACCCTTTTTGCCACCACGAGCGTGATGTCGTCGAACGGCGCGCCCGTGCCGGTGAAGGCGCTCACGGCCTCGACCACCGCCGTGGCAATCGTATCCACAGGGGCCTGGCGATGCGTCAGCAGGACCTGCCGCAAGCGCGCCTCGCCAAACTCCTCCCCACGCACGTTGAGCGCGTCGGTTATGCCGTCGGTATAGAACAACACGAAGTCGCCGGGGCGCAGGCCGATCGTGTGCTGCCCGTACTTGAGCGACGCATCCACACCCAGCGGCAGGCCGGTGCGGGCAAACTTCGCCACCTCCCCCTGAGCCGGGCGGCACACCAGCGGGGGGTTGTGCCCGGCGTTGACGTAGGTGATGGCGCCGCTGTCGGCGGCGATCTGCGCGTAGCACGCGGTAACGAACATGCCGTGGCTGGCGTCGGCGCAGATGAGCTGATTGGCCTGCGTGAGGTTGTCCGCCGGCTGGAACGGGTTGGTGACGCTGGCGCGGATGAGGCTGCGCGTGTTGGCCATGAACAGCGCCGCGGGCATGCCTTTATCGGTGACATCGGCGATGACGAGGCCCACGTGGCCGTGCGGGCCGGGGATGAAATCGTAGAAGTCGCCCGCCACCTCGCGCGCGGGCTGCCAGCGGGCGGCGAACTCCCACCCCGCGAGGCGCGGCGTCGTCCGTGGCAGCAGGCTGGCCTGCACCTCACGCGCCACTTGCAGCTCGCGCTCCAGGCGGCCCTTGTCAACCGCGACCTGATACAGGCGCGCATTTTCAATCGCGACCGCGGCGCTGGAGGCGATGGAGGTCAGCAATTCGAGGTCGTCTTTGGTGAAGATGCCCGCCTGCAGGCGGTTGTCCACGTAGATGACGCCGATCGTCGCCCCCTTGATTTGCAGCGGGACGCACAGGATGGAGCGCAGGCGCAGGCCGACGACGCTCTGGCGCTTCTGGAGCCAGGCGTCGCTCTGGGCGTCGTTGGTCAGGCGCGGCTTGCCCTCCTGCGCCACGTCTTCCACCACGCTGCGCGAAATCTGAAACTCCGGCGCGCCAATCGTCTGCTGGTCCATCCCTCGCGCCGCGCGGAAAGCCAGCTGGTCGTTGGCGTCGCGCAGCATCAAAAAGCCGCGCTCGGCGCGTGTGACGGTGATGACCTCGTCCATCACGCGCCTTAGCACCTCGTCGAGGTCGAGGGAGGAATTAAAAACCTGCGCGACGCGGTAAAGCAGCGCCAAACGGTCAACGGAGGGTGGCTGAGTCATGGGGCACAGGCTGAGACGGATTATAGCCTAAATCCGGGGGTACCCTTCCCGGCCGACTGCGGCTTATGTGTTCAGCGCAAGCCATCGAAGAGGTCGCGCTCGACGGTGCGCCCTCCGTTGACGAGGCTGAAGACGCGGTAAAATGTCCCGGCGCTCCAGAGTTTCCGGTGGGTTTCTTCGGGCCAGTCCACCGCCGACCCCAGGGAGGGCAATTGGGTCCTGTGGCAGAGAATGGCCTGTACCACCGTGCGCCAGTAGTCGGAGGCGTCAATCCGGGTCGTCACGGCCCACTCGTCCCACGCCACCTGCCGCCGCTCGACGCCATCCACCGGCATGGTGATGCTGCCCCCCATGAGTGATTCAAAAAAGTCCACCAGCGCTCTCGCATCCACCATGTAATACAGCTTGGAGACGCGATGGGACGGGAGTTGCCGTGCGTCGCCGTAGGTCGCGTCGGCGGCGCACACGATGGCGGCCTGGGTGAACTGGGAAATGGCGATGTGATCCGGGTGGCCGTATGAACCATCGGGAGGGAAAGTGATGACGACCTGCGGCCTCACCCGGCGCAGATGACTCACGATCTTCGCGACTACTTCGGCGTGATCTGCCTGATCCAGATCGCCGTCCACGTAGTCCAGGAGTGCGACCTCGCGCAAGCCCAGGGTCCTGGCGGCCGCGTGGAGCTCGGCTTCGCGCAGGCGGCCCAACGCCTCCAGCCCTGGGTTATCCTGTTCAGCGCCGAACCACCCGCGCTCGCCGCGCGTGGCGGTCACCAGATAGACTTCCGCTCCTTCGGCGGCGTACTTCGCCACCGTGCCCCCCGATCCGAGGGTTTCGTCGTCCGGGTGAGCGAAGATGCACATCAAACGCAGTGAGTCAGTCACCATCCTTTATCCTTTCGTAGGGCTGTAATCTTTTCAATCCGTTGACCCCATCCCCAGCGCTTCCACCAGAAACGCCCAGAGGTCGGCCTGCTCTTCGATGAGGATTGCCGTCGGCTTGCCGAACCCGTGTCCGGCTTTGGTCTGGATGCGGATGAGGGTGGGCGCGTCTCCGGCCTGCGCGGCCTGCAGCGCGGCGGCGAATTTGAACGAGTGGCTGGGGACCACGCGGTCGTCGTGATCCGCAGTCGTCACGAGCGTCGCCGGGTACCGTGCGCTGGGCCGGAGGTTGTGCAGGGGCGAGTAGGCGCGCAGGGTCTTGAACTGCTCCGGGTCGTCCGACGAACCGTAGTCGCTGACCCACGCCCAGCCAATGGTGAACTTGTGGAAGCGGAGCATGTCCATCACACCCACGTGCGCCAGCGCCGCGCCGAACAGATCCGGCCTTTGCGTCATGCACGCGCCCACGAGTAACCCACCGTTCGAGCGGCCTTCTATCGCCAGTTTGGGCGGCGCGGTGATGCCTTCCGCGATCAAATACTCGGCGCAGGCGATAAAGTCGTCGAAGACGTTTTGCTTGTTGCTCAGCGAACCGGCCTTGTGCCATGCTTCGCCGTACTCGCCGCCCCCGCGCAGGTTGGCGACGGCCAGCACACCACCCATCTCCAGCCAGGCGAGGCGGCTGATCAGGAAGGTGGGCGTGAGCGAGATGTTGAAGCCGCCGTAACCGAAGAGCAGGGCTGGATTGTTTCCATCGCGTACGAGGTCCTGCCGGTGAACGAGGAACATTGGCACGCGCGTGCCATCCTTGCTCGTCACAAACACTTGCCGGGTCTCGTACGGCTCAAAGTCGAAGTTGATCGGCGGAGCGTAGATGAGGTCACTCGCGCCCGCGTTGAAGTCGTAGCGATAGGCGCTGACCGGATGGACAAACGAGTGAAAGGCGTAGAACATCTCGCCGTCTTCGCGGCTGCCGGTGAGCGTCGGCGCGTAGTTGAGTGTGACCGAGCCGAGTGTCGGCAGCGCGATCTCATCTGCAGATGCGCCGTCAAGATTGAACACCTTGATTTGGTGGTGCGCGTCGTGGAGATAGAGCGCGACGAACTGGTTGTGGACGACCTTGACGCTCTCCAGCACGTCGGCGCTTTCCGGGATGAGCGTCCTCCAGCTCTCGCGGGTCGGGCTGGCGGTATCAATCGCGATCAGCCGGCGGCGCGGGGCGTCGAGGTCGGTGCGGAAGTAGAAGACCGGGCCGTCGTTGCCCACGAATTGATACCCGGCTTCGAGTTCAGAGATCAATTCGACAAACGTCCCATCCGTTTGCAAATCCTTGTAGAACAGCCGATTGCGCACGTCCGTCCCCTGCCACACATGCACGATGAGGTAACGCCCATCGTCGCTCACCTCGGCGTTGAAGCCCCACTCCTTGTGATCGGGCCGGGCGTAAACGAGCGCGTCCTGCGCCTGCGGCTTGCCGAGGCGGTGGAAATAGAGTTTCTGGTTGTCGTTCACGCCCGTGTAGTCCTCGCCAGGCGTGGGCGCGTCGTAGCGCGAGTAGTAAAAGCCGGAGGCGTCCGGGAGCCACGACGCGCCGGAGAATTTGCTCCACTCGATCACGTCGGGCAGGTCCACGCCGGTGGTCACGTCGCGGACGCGCCACGTCAGCCAGTCGGAGCCGCTCGCGCTCACGGCGTAGGCGAGCAAGCGCCCATCTTTGCTCACTTCCCAATTGACCAGCGCGACGGTTCCGTCTTCAGAAAGCGCGTTGGGGTCGAGCAAAACGCGCGGCCCGGCGTCGAGCGCCTCCATGACGTACAGCAC
>DATDRS010000312.1:0-4194 GCA_035291605.1 Anaerolineales bacterium
ACATCCCGGAAACGGTGGCGCGGCTCAAACCTGAATTCGCTCATCCTAACCCGGCTTGACATTGTTCACGATGTCCTGGGCCTTCACCGAGCTAAACCACAGGCTCACAAGAGTTCACGATGTCTTGGACCCTGACACATAGGAAGGTTAAACAAGACACTGGGTGGGCGCCCGGTGTCTTTGTTCTAGAACCCCTCCAGCTTGCTGAAATCCGCCACACCTGTTGCCATGGCTGCGATGCGTTGCAACAACCCCAGCCGGTTTTCGCGCAGGGCGCGGTCCTCGGCCATGACCAGCACGTCGTCGAAGAATTTGGAGATGGCCGGGATCATGGGAAGCAACGCGGCGAAGAAGTCGTCAACGGATGGGGCAGCGGATGCGTTAACGGAGGTAGCGGATACGTGCTGATACGCAGCGTAGAGGTCTTTCTCCGCTGGTTCAGATAACTGATCACTGTTCACTACGTACCGCTCTTTCTGGTCGCGCGTAATGCGCACGCAACGTGAGTACGCCGCGAGCGTCTGCGGCCAGTCGGGGCGCTTCACCCATTCCGAGAGCCGTTTCACTTCTCGCAGCGCGCGCGCGGGATTGTGGCCCTGCTCGGCGAGGATCGCATCCACTACGTCATAGCGATAGTCTGCGTCGAGCAATTGACCACGCACGCGGCCTGCAAGAAAAGCTGTCAAATCGCCAAGCAGCCTTTCACGCGCATCGGCGGCAGGTTGCACGCTGGCGGGCAGCAGGTCAATCGCCGCATTGAGCGCAGCGCGCAGGTCGAAGTCAATGTCCTTCTTGGCGAGGATTTGCGTCACGCCGAGCGCGGCGCGGCGCAGGCCAAACGGGTCTGCCGACCCGGTGGGCGCAACGTTCGCGGCGAACAGACCCGCGAGCGAATCGAGCCGGTCCGCAAGGCCGACGGCGACCCCGGCCATTGAGGTGGGAAGCGCATCGCCCGCGCTCGCCGGGAGGTAGTGCTCCCGGATGGCCTGCGCCACTTCGGTCGTCTCGCCTGAGCGCAGCGCGTACTCGCCTCCCATGATGCCTTGCAGGGCGGTCATCTCGACGACCATTTGCGTCGCGAGGTCGGCCTTGCACAGGTGCGCGGCGCGGAGGGCGGTGCGCGTCTCGGCTTCGCCCAACTGCAAATGCCGCGCCACCCAGGCCGAGAGTTTCTCAATCCGCTCGGCCTTGTCGAGCATCGAGCCGAGTTTTTGTTGGAAGGTAAGCGCGGCGAGTTTGGGCCGGAAGTCTTCGAGTTTTCGCTTCACGTCCTCGCGCACGAAGAAGGCGGCGTCGGCGAAGCGCGCGCGGATGACGTGCTCGTTGCCCTCGCGGACGATGTCGAGATGGCGGCTGTCGCCGTTGCGCACGGCGATGAAGTGCGGCAGAAGTTTGCCATTCTTTTCAACTGGGAAGTAACGCTGATGCTTCTTCATTACCGCGATCAGCACGTCACGCGGCAGGGCGAGGTGCGCCTCTTCAAACGCGCCGCGCAGCGCGGTCGGCCATTCGACGAGGTGAGTCACTTCGGCCAGCACGCCTTCGTCGGCCAGGCGGCCGTGCACCGGGACGGCGAGGGCCTGCGCCTGCTCGCGAATCGCGGCGCGGCGCTCGGCGGGGTCAATCATGACATGGGCTTTCTCCATCACTTTGGCGTAGTCATCCGCGCCGGGGATGACGACCTCCGGCGAGCCAAATGGGCGCAGCCCCCGGCTGGTTTTGCCGCTCCGCGCGCCCGCATACTCGAACGGGATGACCGCCTCTCCCAGCAGGGCCACGAGCCAGCGGATGGGGCGCGAGAACACGATCGGGTCGCCCGCGCGCCAGCGCATCACTTTATCAAACTTGAGCGCCGTGATCATCCTCGGCAGGAGGTCGCTCAGAACCTCAATCGTCGGCTTGCCCGTCTCACGGACGATGGCGACGACGTATTCGCCGCCATCCATCGTGCGCTTTTCGAGCGCAGACACGGGCACGCCTTTGCTGCGGGCGAAGCCTTCGGCGGCGGGGGTCGGCGCTCCAAAAGAATCGAAGGCGCGTGCGGCAGGCGGGCCTTTCACGATGGTTTCACTGTCGCTCTGGCGCGGGGCCACGTCTTTCGCCAACACCGCGAGCCGGCGCGGGGTTCCGAGCGCGGCGATGTCGCCGTGCGCCACGCGGGCCTCGTCCAGCATCTTCGGGGCGAGTTTCTTCAGTTGTGCTAACGCCGAGCCCACATCGGCGGCGGGGAGTTCTTCTGTGCCGATCTCCAGAAGTAGAGTCTGGGGGTCAGAGATCGGAAGTTGGAGGGCGGAGCCTCTGACTTCTGACTTCTGACTCCTGACTCCTGACTCCTGACTCCTGATTTCCGACTTCTGTTCCTTCAATAACGGATATTCCAGCCTCTGCCTCTGCTCTAGATACGCCTCGGCCACCTTCCGGGCGAGGCCGCGCATCTTGGCGAAGGAGGCCGCCCGCTCGGTCACGCCGATGGCCCCGCGCGCGTCGAGGATGTTGAAGGTGTGCGACAACTTGAGGACGTAGTCGTAAGCCGGGAGCACGAGGCCCGCGTCGAGCGCGGCTTTGCACTCGGCCTCGTAGAGCGCATACGCCTGCCGCATCCGCTCCACGTCCGCGATTTCAAAATAATATTTGCTGTGCTCCCACTCGCCCTGCCGCAGCACGTCGCCGTAGGTGATCTGGCCGTTCCACGGCTCGTCCCAGATGCCGGAGGCGTTGCGGAGGGCGATGAGGATGCGCTCGAGGCCGTAGGTGAGTTCGACCGAGACCGGATCGCAGGGGATGCCGCCCGCCTGCTGGAAGTAAGTAAACTGCGTGATCTCCTGCCCGTCCACCCAGACTTCCCAGCCAAGCCCCCACGCGCCGAGCGCGGGCGACTCCCAGTTATCCTCGACGAAGCGGATGTCGTGCTGGCGCGGGTCGAGGCCGATGGCCTCCAGCGACTTGAGATAGATCTCCTGCGGGTTGCCGGGGTCGGGTTTAAGAATGACCTGATACTGGTAATGCTGCTGAAAACGATTCGGGTTCTCACCGTAGCGCCCGTCGTCTGGGCGGATGGACGGCTCGACGTAGGCGACGTTCCACGGCTCCGGGCCGAGGACGTGCAGAAAGGTGGCGGGGTTGTACGTCCCCGCGCCGACCTGCTGGTAGTACGGCTGCCAGATGAGACATCCCTGTTCGGCCCAGAACTTTTCGAGGGCCAGGATGAGGGATTGGAAGGTGTGTTTGGGGTTAGTTGTCATTCCACCTTTTCTTCGGAGGGCAAATGCCCCTCGCGGCGGAGGTAGTCGTAGATGTGCAGAGCAAACTCGTCAAAATCGCCGAGGCGGTTATGAAGCAGGTCATCTACAATGACCGGATCAACCGTGAGATAGTGGTGCACCACAATGTTGCGGAAACCCGCCATTGGCGCAATACGCTCGGCAAAATCATACGGCAGTAGCGCTGTCTCGCCCATCTTACGCAGAATGAGGCGGTAATTATCTGGTACGACAGCCCCAGCCCCGGCCAACATATGGGCGCTGATATCAGTCACATGCTCGATGCTCACCTGTAACAGGTGCAGGGTAGCATTCCACTTCACAAAATCGTCAATCAATTCTTTCAAGGTCAGATTTTGCAGTCTCCGCAGATAGCCCACATGTTCCCGTAGAGACCGCAACAGACCGACAACAATATCTGGCTTAATCACTGTGATTTCTCCCGCAGAACATTAACCGAGCGCCGGAGCCGATACTGTTCCATGTCTTCGCTCAGGTATGCCAGCGCCAATCGACGAAAATGTGCTGTATCCGCATAACATAGCGTAGCTGCAACAATGAAATCTAACGCTGGTTGGTTGATCTCGTCCTCATACAAGAGCACACCGTGGCGGACAACTTCATATGCTAGGAGTGCTGTCACCTCGTTGAGTACCGCCACGTCCACCAATTTGCGGAATACATCCATCAAGGTGTTGGTAAGACTCAAGCGTGTGTCGAAAAACTTTTCTCGCGGCGTATGGGCGGGCAGGTGCACAGCGATATCCACATCACTCGACGGGCGCGCCGTGCCCTCAGCCTGTGAGCCGAATAGATACGCCAGAACGACTCCGTGCTGGATAAATATTCTTTTCAGTTCATCCCGATGCGCATCCGTAATCATGCTGAATCCATCGTCTTGTGCCAATCAGCACATGCTTTGCCATTTACTGCA
>DATDRS010000313.1:0-6208 GCA_035291605.1 Anaerolineales bacterium
GGGCTGACCAGCGGGGTGACCGCCATCGCGGCGGGCAGGCATCACACCTGCGCGCTGATGAGCGGGGGCGGGGTCAAGTGCTGGGGCGACAACTCCTACGGTGAGTTGGGGGACGGGACGACGACCGACCGGCTGACGCCGGTGGACGTGAGCGGGCTGACCAGCGGGGTGACCGCCATCGCGGCGGGCAGGCATCACACCTGCGCGCTGATGAGCGGGGGCGGGGTCAAGTGCTGGGGCTACAACGGCGTCGGTCAGTTGGGGGATGGGACGACAACCAGCCGGCAGACTTCGGTGGATGTGAGCGGGCTGACCAGCGGGGTGACCGCCATCACGGCGGGCGGGCTTCACACCTGTGCGCTGGTCGCAGGGGGCGGGGTCAAGTGCTGGGGCTCTAAAGAGTTCGGACAGTTGGGGGATGGCAGTCGCGCATATAGGGACTCGCCAGTGGATGTGGTGGGGCTGGGGGGCAGTGGCTCGTACTCAATCTCCGGCCAGGTGCGCGATGGCAACAATAATCCTGTTTCCGGCGTGACGGTCTCGGCTGGTTCAGGCGTCAGCACCACCACAAACGCCAGCGGCTATTACACTATCACCGACCTCATCACCGGCACCTACACGCTCACGCCCACATTGAGCGGCTACACCTTCTCACCTCCCACACGCACAGTCAACGTGCCGCCGAGTGCGACGGGGCAGGATTTTGTGGGGACATGGATTGATCTAGATGGCGATGCTCTGCCCGATCTTTGGGAGTCGTCCGGTTATGACGCGAACGGCGATGGACAGATTGACGTTGATCTCCCGGCAATGGACGCAGACGCTGCCCACAAGGATATCTTTGTCGAAGTAGATTATCTGGAGGAAAAGGTTTGCCTCGGAAGGTTCTGTAAGACGCTTCATTCGCATAGGCCCAACCCTGAGGCAATCGCAGCAGTGATACAGGCTTTTAAGGACGCACCCGTTAACAACCTGGATGGTGTGCATGGTATAAATCTGCATGTGGATTTTGGCCCTGACGCCCCCATGAAACCTGGTGCCACCTGGGGCGCTCTCAGCCGCTCGAATGCTTTACCGCATGATAATGATCTATCGTGGAATGAGTTCTATTCTTTCAAGCAAGGTAATCTTGACCTGGCGAGGCGACCTATTTTCCATTACGCGATCTTCTCACATTTTCTTGAAGGCAACACTTGTGTGAGTGGACAAAGCGCTGACATACCAGCGGCCGATTTCATCGTCTCTCTGGGCGGCTGGGGAGCGCTCTTGTCTTCACCTGAGGAGTGCAGACAAGCCGCGCGTTTCACGAATGGCACACCAGCGCAGCAATCCGGCACGTTTATGCACGAGTTGGGCCATAATTTGGGCCTTCATCATGGTGGAAATGATGATTTCCTGGGGAAACCCAACTATTTGAGCGTTATGAATTACGCCTTCCAGATGAGAGGCGTGATGTACAACAACACCACTGGTGGGACTTATGACTACTCGCGGACCAACATGACGCCGCCTCTGGAGGAACAACATCTCAACGAAACCGTGGGGCTAAATGGCGGCTCCTCCACCTCAGCCTATGGCACGCGCTGGACCTGCCCGACGAATGGAGTGATTACCGAAACCCTTACCGCGAATACTCCCATTGACTGGGACTGTGATGGCAACCCCAATGAAGCGGATGTGGCTGTTAACCTCAATCAGGCCTGGTATCAACGAGTGGGAGCGACCTCTCCCAATACCGAGACGTTAGGCGTCTTTTTCGATTGGGCGAGTTTGAGTTTTGGGGGTGGCGGTCAGATAGGCAGAACTTCCATTGCCTCAGTACAAGGGGGCGAAATCACAGTCTCCGTTGCGATGACGGATGAGTTGACGCTGGAATTGGATAGTCTGATTCCCGACGCCTACAAAGTGAATGTGTTCGGCCCAGGCGGCGATACTGGAATGCCTGGGCATACGACGAATTACACTCTGACCATTGCCAATCTCGGTCTAAACACCGACGTTTATACGCTCACTGCCACCTCAAGCCTCGGTTGGGTGGATACGACCTCGGTGCCGATGACAATCACGCTTGCGTCCGGCCAATCTTATGACCTTCTCATACCCGCGACGATACCACCGACCGCCGCTATAACTGATATGGATGTTCTGCGTGTAGGAGTCATAAGTGCAGGAAATCCGAGCATGTGGTCATCGCACTTTATCAGGACATCAGTCATGGGCAATCTCTACTTGCCGCTTATCCGTAAATAATTGCCAAAGCGGCGTGTTATCGTCTGCCAACTCTCTGCGCGCTTGCCCCACCCTCGAAACGGCTTAGAATCAACCCATGACCGATGGCAGATTGGAGCCCGATCCCCGTCCGGCGCTCCGCGCGAGCGGGGTCGCGGGAAAATTGCGGCAACACGCAAAGGACGAAGCGGGCCAAGTCCATCGGCATGGACTATAGAGTTAAGATTTGCTACTGGAATCTGGTGTCAACGGATGATCATCGGATAAACGGATAGTGCGCGGCAAATCTGTTTATCCGTTTCGTATCCGTTGACACCGAGTCAAAATCAACTGCTCAGGCCATTGGTGTTGGCCTCACCCCCAGCCCCTCTCCTGAGCGAGCAGTTCCGTATGGATACCAATGACGCGAAGTACACCAATAGAGCAGAGTTAATCTTTCACCATATCCGGCCCGCTGTTGCGCCGGCCCTGGATGCGCTTGCCCGTGTCTACTTGTAGGACGGCTGTCCCGGCGGGCAGGGGGATCGGTTGGCCGACGGTTGGATCGGCGTCCGCGTCCCCTGCCTGTGTCTCGGCCAGAACCTTCCCCGCTGTGTCCAGCGCGCGGATGACGAAACGATCCAGATTACGGTTGGCGGGCCGCCGGACACGCGTCCCGTCCTTGAGATACTTTGATCCGTGGCACGGGCACTCGAAGCAGTTGTTCCCTGGCATCCACCGGTAAAGGCATCCGAGGTGAACGCAAATTTTATAGAGCGCGAGCAGGCCGGGTTGGGGCTCGAAGCCGGGCGGGTGGCGCGGGTCGGTCACGGCCGCCTCATCCACGTTGACGAGCCAGAAGCGGCCGGCGTCGTAGGCCTGGGGCGTGCTGCCGGGCATGGGCAGGTCTTTTACGTCAATGGTGAACGTCCCGCCGAATTCCCCGACCTTGAAACGGGGATAGGCGAACCAGAGGATCGCGCCTCCGGCCTCAGCCATGAGCAAAGCCATTGAAGAGGCCCAGATATAGTAGAGGAACTCGCGGCGGGACAGGGAGGGCTGGGCAGACATCGGACACTCCGCAAATATGAAGGCGCGTCCTTCGACTTCACTGCGTTCCGCTCAGGACGCTTATGCTTGAGTCGTCTGATGTAGTTTGCCCCACCGACGTTGGAAAAAGTTGGGAGTTTTGTGGTTTTCAACGGCTAGCCCGGAATCTTCCGCGCTATCCGCTTCATCCATTGACTACAGCCGCCAGAGGGTGACGGCCAGACCGAGCAGCCAGGCGAAAGTCGCCAGGGTCAGGCCGAGGCCGAGGGACAGCCATAGAGAGGTCGGCGGCGCGCCGGGGCTGAAGAAAGTGTAGAAAAGCGTCAACCCGGCCAGGGCGAGGCCCGACCAGGCAAGGCCCGGCGAGAAACGCGGGCGCTTCCGCGCCGCCCAGCACAGCAGTCCGACGGCCACCGGGTTGGCTGTCGCGCTGATCACGCCAAAGGCCGAGGCGAGTTGGCGCAGCACATCCCACAGGGCGACGAGGGTGAGTCGCTGGTCGGGCGCCGCTGCGGCGTAAGCGGAGGGCAGCGCCGCAAGTTGGGCCAGGTTGATCGCCCGGCTCAACGTCTGGGCGCTCACGTCTACGACGCCTAAACCTGCGCCGAGCCAGGCCGGCGCGCTCACGGATTGGCCTGCGCCTCGGACCTGTGCGCGCAGCGCTGCGAACCAGGCCAGATAACCGGGGAGCAAGGCCAGGCCCAGCGGGAAGAGGTAAAAGAGCTGGTCGAGCGCTCCAATCACTCCGGGTTGAGAAGCCAGATAGGGCAGCGCCTCACCCCCTGGATCGCCGGGAGAAACGAACGCCCCTTGCAGCAGCCCGGCGAGGGACAGGCCAAAGTTTATCCCGGTCAGGAGCACCCACAGGCCTATTCCAACTGCGCCGAGACGGTAAAGCCAGCGCGGCTCCGCCGCCTGGGTTTGCGCGACAGGCATAGAGGCGGCGGATGGCGGCGGGGGCGCAGAGTCGTCGCGCAGGATTTGCGCGTGGAGCGCGAGCGTCTCCGGCAGCGGGTCCACGCCCAGGTCGCGGGAGAGGGCGGCGCGGCAGCGGTCGAAGGCGCGCAAAGCGGCCGCCCGGTCGCCGCTCGAAGCGTGAGCGCGCATGAGATCACGCCAGAGTGTTTCGCGCCCGGAGTCGAGGGTGAGGGCTTGCTCGTAGGCGGCAATCGCGGCCGGATAGTCGGCTTCGGCCAGGCGCATCTCGGCCAGGCGCGCGAGGGCCTCCAGGCGCAGCGCGCGCAGCCGCTCCCGTTCGGGGATGGCCCACTCGGCGTAAGGGTCTTCTTCGAGCAAGTCGCCGCGATAGAGCGCGAGGGCGGCTTCGAGGTCGGCGCGGGTCTTCACCTGGCGCGCGCGCTCGAACTCGATCAGGTCTACGGAGGCCGGCGCGCTCGGGTCAAACGCGTACCCTTCGCGTCGCGTGAGGATGAACGCCGAATCGCGCCCACGCTTCAGGTCCGGCTCAAGCAGTTTGCGCAGGTCGCTCACCGTCGAGCGCAAGTTGGCCTCGGCGGTGGCCGGATCGGCCCCGGGCCACAACCAATCGCAGAGCTGGTCTTTGGACAGGAAGCGCCCGCGCGCCAGCAGCAGGATTTTCAGGAGGTCGCGCGTCTTCTGACCGCGCCACGCGGCCGGGGAGATTGGCGCGCCGCCCCGATAGACCTCAAAGCGGCCGAGCAGTTGTATGCGGAGGGGGTCAGGCATAGGTTTCGGAGGGCTATGCCCCCAGGCGCGAAAGCCATGCCTCCGTCGCCCGCGGCGAGCGGAGGCGCACAAAATGGAAGAGCGAGTCCAGCTCGACGTGCGGGAGGGCGAGCCGCCGGGCGATCTCCCGCGCCAGCGTGGTCTTGCCGGAGCTGGTCGTCCCGACGACGGCCATGCGCCGCGGGACTACGCCGCGCCTCTTTTGGTTCAGGCGGGCAGGCTGATCTTCCACTGCCCCAGCGCCGCCATCGCTTGATAGGCCGTCAGGTCGAGCTGCAGGGGCGTGATGGAAATGTAGCCGCGCTCCAGCGCCCAGAAATCCGTTCCTTCCTCCATAATCCCGCTGGGCATCTCGCCCCCGATCCAGTAATACGGCCTCCCGCGCGGATCGAGCCGCTCCACCAGTTCGTCGCGATACAGGCGCATCCCCTGCCGGGTGATCCGATAGCCGCCTCTCATCTCCGCCGGGGGCGGGACGTTGACGTTGAGGAGGGTGTTCGGCGACAGCCCGTATTGAGCGACAGCCTGGACGACCTGGGCGGCGACCTGTGCGGTCGGCGCGTAGTTGGGCGGCGCGCTGGCCTCGGTTGAGACCGCCACGCCGGGCACGCCGGCGATCACTGCTTCAATCGCCGCCGTCACCGTCCCCGAATACGTCACGTCCTGACCGAGGTTGGCGTGCGGGTTGATGCCCGATACCACGACGTCCACCTTTTCCTTCACGAATCCCAGCAGCGCCAGGGCCACACAGTCCGAGGGCGCGCCCGAGCACACCCACGCCGGAGAACCGTCACTCAGCTGCGTCTCGTCAATCCGCAGGGGCTTGTGCATCGTCTTGCGGTGCCCTGCCGCCGAATAATTGCGCGAGGGCGCCACGACCGTCACTTTCCCCAGCGGGGCGAGCGCCTGCCTCAGGGCCAGCAGGCCCGGCGCGCCAATACCATCGTCGTTGGTCAGTAGAATATGCATGGCTTTCTCCCTGGCGGGTGTCAAATACGAACTTGCTCGTATTGTACTACCCGGCCTGGATAAAGACTTTGCGAAGACCCGAAGGGTTTTAAAAATCCTTCGGGTCTTCGACAAAACTCCTACTTTCTGGTATATTGAAATCACATCAACCCTCTACTTCCAACTGCATCGGGAGAACTCGGCTCCCTTTCTTCCGAGTATGGCGGAGGCGGTCACAAGGTTTGTGCCGCCTTTTTGCGTTGTGGAGAGGCGCAGAGGGTCGAAGTCGCAAATG
>DATDRS010000314.1:0-4116 GCA_035291605.1 Anaerolineales bacterium
GCCTGAAGTCAAGGCCTTGCTCGACCCGGATGAAATTCTGCGGGCCGAATTCAGATACGCGAGCGAGACGTCACTGCAGGCCAACAGCGACCGGGCGCAGGTGGTCAACCTGTTCCTCATCCTGGTCGGCGGCGTCGGCTCGATCGCGCTGGCCCTCTCCCAGCTCGCGCCGGGCGAGGGTGTGCAGCTGCCCCCAGCGGTGTACGCGGTCGTGTTCTTCATCATCGGCCTGCTGGGGCTGTTCACCATCTTCAAGCTCATCCGCCTGCGGCAGGCGTGGCACGACAGCGTGCTGACGATGAACCGCATCAAAGACTTTTACCTCGCGCATTACCCCGAGCTGGCCCCGGCCTTCCGCTGGCGCACCGACACCATCCCCAAACCGGAACTTGTCGGCACGATCACCTTCAACCTCTCCGTGCTCGTCGCGCTGATTGACAGCACGTCCGTGGGCGGCGGGATGTTCTTCCTCAACCTGCTCTATCCCATCCCTTTTGCCATCAGCGCGGCGCTGGCGTTTTTTGCGCTGCAGGCGTGGCTGTATTTCTGGCTGTTGGGGCGGTCATAGGAACAGCGAGAAGGGGCGGCCTCGCTTTACAGACTGGGAGAAGTCGCGCGGTCCCAGGGCGATTACAGGCAGGCGTCCAGGCGCTACGCGAAGCGATCCGTTGCCTTCCCCCATTTCTCTCTCTTTTCGGTTATACTTGCCTCCGCGGGAGATTCAATCTCCCGCTGACTGCGTATGGTCTCCAGACCATCTTCAGATGGACACCTCACACATCCGGAATTTCTGCATCATCGCGCACATTGACCACGGCAAGTCCACGCTGGCGGACCGCCTGCTGCACCTCACCGGGACCGTGCCCGACCGCGACACGACCGAGCAGATTCTCGACTCGATGGATTTGGAGCGCGAGAAGGGCGTGACGATCAAGGCCTCGGCGGTGCGGATGAACTACACTGCCGCCGATGGTAACAGCTATGAGTTGAACCTTCTCGACACACCGGGACACGTAGACTTTAATTATGAAGTTTCAAGGGCGCTCGCCGCGTGCGAGGGCGCGATCCTCGTGGTGGACGCGACCCAGGGCATTGAGGCGCAGACCCTCGCGAATCTCTATCTCGCGCTGAACGCGGGGTTGGAGATCATCCCGGTCATCAACAAGATTGACCTGCCCTCCGCCCGCGCGGACGAGGCGGCCCAGGAGGTCGCCTCGCTTTTGGGCGGCCGGCCCGAAGACGTCCTCCGCATCTCGGCCAAGGAGGGCACGAACGTCCCTGCGCTGCTGGAGGCGGTCGTCAAGCAGGTCCCCCCGCCGAAGGGCGACCAGGCCGCTCCCCTGAGCGCGCTCATCTTCGACTCGCACTACGACTCGTACAAGGGCGTCGTCGCCTACGTCCGCATCGTCGAGGGACAGATCCGGCACCCCGGCAAGTTCAAGTTGATGGCGACCGTCGTCGCGGGCGACACCGTCGAGATCGGCGCGTTCATCCCCCAGCTGGCGCCGACGGGCGAACTCAGCGCGGGCGAAGTCGGCTACATTGCCACGGGCCTCAAAACGGTGCAGCAGTGCCGCGTGGGCGACACGCTCACCTCGTCGGTCACGCCTGCCGCCGAGCCGCTGCCCGGCTATCAGAAAGCGAAGCCGATGGTGTTCGCTGGCATCTACCCGGTAGAGGGCGAGGACTATCACAATCTCAAGGACGCGCTGGAGAAACTGCAGCTGAATGACGCCTCGCTCGCCTTCGAGCCGGAGACCTCGCAGGCGCTCAACTTCGGCTTCCGGTGCGGCTTCCTCGGCCTGTTCCACATGGAGATCGTGCAGGAGCGGCTGGAGCGCGAATACGACCTCGACATCATCGCCACCGCGCCCTCCGTTGAGTACGAGGTCACACTGACGAGCGGCGAAAAGGAACTGATCGACTCTCCTGCCGACCTACCGGACGAAACGACCATCGCCGCCATCGGCGAGCCGTGGATGCGCATCCAGATTTTCACGCCCGAGACGTATTACGGAACGATCATGGATCTGGTCACCAAGCGCCGGGGCGAGTTCGTGGAACAGGAATATCCCGCGCCGGGGCGGGTGCTGCTGACTTTTGACATTCCCCTCTCCGAGTTGATCGTGGACTTCTACGACCAACTCAAATCCCGCACGCGCGGCTACGCCTCGCTCGACTATCACTTTCGCGGCTACCGCGAGGAGAATCTGACCAAGCTGGAAATCCTGGTGAACGAAGCGCCGGTGGACGCGCTGGCGATGATCGTCCACAAGGACGACGCTTACAACAAAGGGCAGGCGCTGGTTTCCAAACTCAAGGACCTGATTCCGCGCCAGCAGTTTCAAGTCCCGGTGCAGGCGCAGGCGGGGGGGCGCGTCATCTCGCGCGCCAACGTGCGGGGGGTGAAAAAGGACGTGCTGGCCAAGTGCTATGGCGGCGACATCACAAGGAAGCGGAAGCTCTTAGAGCGCCAGAAGCGAGGGAAAAAGCGCATGAAAATGGTTGGGAGTGTAGAAATCCCTCAAGAAGCATTTATGGCCGTGTTGAAATTGGGCGAAGAATAGTATCAACTAATCGGTCTCCTCCTCTTCTTGATTGAGAAAACTCTTTAGCCGATTAAGAGTTTGTGCTAATTTGTCGGCTGACTCGTATCCCGGATGAGGATGCCTGTCCTGAAGCGCTGTGCCATGTTCATGAAAGGAGACAAATAATTCAAGGTTCTCGATACGGTTATCAGTCCTGATGCCATTCTTGTGATGAACAACTTCAGTGCTTGAGAGGGGGCGTCCCAAATGTTCAGCCATGACGAGGCGGTGCTCAGCTATATAACCCAGGCTGTTTGCCATTGATTCGTAGAAGGGGTGACCAGAATAGACTTTCACATAGATATACCCATGTTTAGTTACTCGCCCGCCGCGCCAAGTTGTTGAGGTAGGTCCAGTATGCAAGCAAGTGCGGCACAGTCCAGTGAAAGTCTTTTTGCGGACGTTTGACGCAGAAGTGATATGTTCATCGTTGCAAATCCCGCATTGAATGGGGATGTGTTGACCGTCGCGCCGTGACCAAAAGACAATGCTGCCATTGGGCAAAATCTCGTCTTCCCAACTTTCCCCATGGGTGCATACCCGGCAGATGCCATTGAATTCCTCTCGTGTAGCGTTGTTCAACAATATCATGCGTTCTCGTCCACATGACCCGCATCGAACAGGGACATAGGGATCACCTCAACGTGACCAATAAATGACGCTGCCACTGGCGAGATGCTCATCTGTCAGGCGTTTATGGGCTCCCATATTCATTTCTCCGAGATCATTCGGTGATGATGCAGGTAATAGTAACAAAGCGATTGAGTTTGTCAACCATCTCCGGCCGGGTTGGTGATTATTCACCAGTGGCTTAGATCGCTGTCCTCGGCGGTCAATGGTGCCTCGCATTTAGTGAGGAGTGATGATAGTCCATCGCCCTGCGACCATTATTGCACCGATGCGGCTAATCAAAGCTGCCCGGGAGGCCGTCAGTCGCAACCGCCTGGCAATCGCGGTGTGCCTGTGCCTGGGGGGTTTGCTCTACCTTCGGCGCCCGGACGCTTTCTATAACCCTCAGTTTTTCGCCGAAGATGGGATTATTCTTTTCCGTGAAGCCCATGCCTATGGTTTCGCCTCGCTCCTCGTTCCCTATTCTGGGTATTACCACACGTTCTCGCGATTAGCAGCGCTGGCTGGCGAACTCTTTCCGCTGGCCTATGTCCCGGCGTGGTTCAACACCGTTGCGTTGCTCGTGACCTGGTACGTCGGCGTGAGAATTCTTTCGCCGCGTATTCCGCTCAACCATTCCACGAAGGTCATGCTGGTCGTGGCGTTGGTGGCCTCGCCCGTGCGGAATGAGATTTACATGACCTTGATCAGTGTGTACTGGCTCCTCAGTTTTGTCTTGTTATTGCTGCTTATCAGCCGAGAACCAGCATCTTTCGCAGAAGTCGCGACTGACTCCTTTGAGCTTTTGATGGTAGGCCTCACCGGCCCATTTGCCGTGATCTATCTGCCGCTGTTTGGGTGGCGATTCTTCACTCGCCGGACCCGCTTCAACGCCTGGAGCCTGATGCTGGCGGGCCTG
>DATDRS010000315.1:0-5548 GCA_035291605.1 Anaerolineales bacterium
ACGGGCGTCACCCGTTTTGTCATGCGACGGCGATGTCCAGAAACTTACTCATACTTTAAGCGCGGCCATAATCTTCTTCGGCGTGGCCGGAAGCTCATAGACGCGCACGCCCACCGCATCGTAAATCGCGTTGCAGATGGAGGGGGTCAGCGGCACGGTCGCGACTTCGGAGATGCCCTTCGCGCCAAACGGCCCGTTCGGATCGGGCTTCTCGATGATGAGGGTGCGCACCACGGGCGAGTCCCAGATGGTCGGCACGGCGAGATCGCCGAAGGTCGTGAACTTGGGATAGCCATTCTCCATCGGGTAGTCTTCGGTGAGGGCGTAGCCCTGCGCCATGAGACAACTGCCCTCCACCTGCCCCTCGATCTTCTGCGGGTTAATGGCGCGGCCCACGTCGTGCGCGGCCCATACCCGCAGCACTTTCGTATTGCCAGTCTCGGGATCCACCTCCACCGCGCAGGCTTGCGTGATGTAGGCGTAGGCCGGATAGTTGCGGTATTCCTCTGGCGGCACGGTCTTGCGGCCCTCCACGTCCGCCAACGCAAATGTCCTGGGGGCCACGTGCACGTAGCTAGCCGTGGCCTTGTCGCCGCGCTTCTCCAGTTCTTCGGCCAATTCCGCAAACGTCATCTCGTTCTCGCTCGCCAGGCTCGCCGCGCCGTCGGGGATGAGGATGACGCCCTCCGGCGCGACGCCCATGACCTCGGCGGATTTGGCGATCAACTGTTCTTTGAACAGCCCGGCGGCTTTCTCCACCGCCGCGCCGCTGATGAGTGTTTGCCGCTCGGCCACCGCGCCGCCGTGCTTGTGCGTGAGCTTGGTATCGCCGGAGATGACCAGGAGGTTGTCCGCGCCCACCGGGATCACGCCGCGCGCGATCTGGGCCATCGTCGTGCGGATGCCTTGTCCGAAGTCCACCGCCGAGACGCGGAGCTGCACCTTGCCGTCCGGCAACAAGGTGAACGTCGCGCCGGCGTCGTCCACCTTGCCCTTGCCCGCGCCCACATTCTTGAACCCGCTCGCCACGCCGATGCCCAGCCGGCGCCCCGGCCTCACCTGCCGCCGCACCTCGGCGATTTCCTTTTCCAGCGCTTCCTTCGCGGCGATCAGCGTCTCCTCGATGGCGACGCTGTGCCGCAAAATTTCGCCGGACGCGGTCTTGCTCCCGGCCTTCAGGCAGTTGCCCAGGCGCAGTTCGAAGGGATCGAGGTTGAGCCTGCGGGCGGCCTCGTCCAACAGCGACTCGATGGCGAACGCGACTTGATTGATGCCAAATCCCCGGAAGGCGCTGCCCTTGACGTTGTTGGTGTAAACCGCCCAGCCCTCGATGCGGAGGTGGGGCACTTCGTAGGGGCCGCAGGCGAAGATGCAGGCCTGGTCAATCACGCGCGGGCTGAGGTCGGTGTAGGCCCCGGCGTCCGAGAGCAGTTTGCAATCCACCGCCAGAATCTTGCCCTCCCGGCTGAGGCCCACGCGGTAGTCCATGTAATACGGGTGGCGCTTGGTGCTGCGGAGGAACGACTCTTCGCGCGTGAGCGTCATTTTCACCGGACGGCTCGTGCAGTACGCGGCCAGCGCCAGCAGCGGCTCAACCGTCGCGTCAATCTTGCTCCCAAACGCGCCGCCGCCCGGGGTGCAGATGACGTGGACTTTCTCTTCGGGCAGGTTGAAAATCCGGCTCAATTGCACGCGCAGCTCAAACGGGAATTGGGTGGGCGTCTTCAGGGTGAGGGTGTCGCCATCCCACCAGGCCACGCCGGACTCCGGTTCCAGATAAGCGTGCTCGACGAACGGCGTTTCGAAGTGACCTTCGACGATCAGGTCCGCACTTGCAAAGCCCTGCTCGAGGTCGCCCACCGTGTGGACGAGATGTTTGCAGATGTTGCCGTCGGGGAACAACTGCGGCGCGTCGGGCGCCAGCGCCGCTTTCGCGGTGAATACGCCCGGCAGCGGCTCGTACTCCACTTTAATCAAGTCGCGCGCCTTTTCCGCCGCCAGCTCGCTTTCGGCGGCCACCAGCGCAATCGCCTCGCCGAGGAAGCGCGCCCGGTCGTCGCACAGCACGGGCTGATCCTGCTTAATCACCCCAAAGGCGTTGAGGCCCGGCACATCGGCGGCGGTGAAGACGCGGTAGACCCCCGGCACTTTCTCGGCTTCAGACGTATCTACCCAAAGGATACGGGCGTGAGGATATTGACTCCACACGGCCTTGAGGTGCAACATGCCCTCGACGTAGATGTCGTCCGCATACATGAGCCGCCCCTGGGCCTTTTCGACGCCGTCGAAATCAACCACCGAGGCGCCCAGGCCCCCGGCTGGCATCAGCGCAACGTCTTCACCCGTGCGGAGGGCGCGCGCCGAGATCTTCACCGCGTCAATGATCTTGTTGTAGCCCGTGCAGCGGCAGATGACGTCTTCCAGCCCCTTCCGAATTTCATCGTCGGTGGGATCGGGGTTGGAGTCCAATAAGGCTTTGGCGGCGACGACCATCCCCGGAGTGCAGAATCCGCACTGGCTCCCGCCCGACGCCACAAACGCGGCCTGGATGGGATGGAGTTGGCCCGGCTCGGCCAGACCTTCGATGGTGGTGACCTCCGCGTTTTCGAGGGAGCGCATCTGCAGCAGGCACGACTTTTTGGCCTTGCCGTTCACTAACACCATGCAGTTGCCGCAATGGTTGGTGCCGCAGCCGTTCTTCGAGCCGGTGAGGCGCAGGTCGTCCCGCAGATATTTCAGCAGGCTCATCTTGGCCGTGATGGCCGGACTGAGGCGCTTCTGGTCGAGGAATGCCAACAGGCTGTCTTTGGTGGGGACGGTGGCCGTGACGGGTTGGCCGTTCACGGTGAGGTGGACGGTGATCGTGTCAAGCGCGGGGCCGTGCCCGTCTTGGCCGTTCCCGGTGCGGGCCGCATCTGTGATTGGGTCGGGGGCGATGCGTGTAACCATATTGATCTTCTCTGTACTCCTCTCGCTTATCCTTCCGTCGCCAGCGGACGGCGCGTCGTCGTCGGCATGCGCCACGCCAGCAGCGCCGCGAGCGCGGCGACAACGGTGAACAAGTAAAAGTTGACCTGGAACGCCGCCAGGCCGCTGGTCGCACTGCCGCCGCGCGCCAGCACGACGCCAAAGATCGTCGTGCCCAGCGTCCCGCTCACAAACCGCAGCATGTTGAAAATGCCGAGCGCGACGCCCAGGCGTTCTTTGCCTACCACGAGCGTGACGGCGTTGGCCGTGGGCGATTGGGTCAGCCCCATGCCAAAGCCGAGGATGACGAGCGTGAGCACGACGAGCCAGCTCGCCGTGTCAGCCGTCCAGAACAGCAAACCGACGCCCGCCAGCGCTACGATGCCCATGCCGATGAGGCACGTCAGGCGGCTGCCGACGAGGTCGGAAAGGCGGCCCGCGCCGGGAGAGGCCAGGGCGAGCGTGAGCGCCAGCGGCGCGATGAGCGCGCCCGTCTCCGCGAAGGTGCGCCCCTGCACGTTCCGCAGGAATTGCGGCAGGAGCAATTGCATGCCGAACAGGCAGAACAACTGCGCGCCGGAGACGAACGTGACCACGCCGTAGCCGCGTTGGGCGAAGAGCTTCAAGTCCACAAACGGCTCTCGAATCCGCGTCTGGGAAAACAGGAAGGCGCCGAAGAGCAGTGCAACGCCCGCCCACAGGAGGACGGTGACGAGCAGAGGATAGTTCTGCGACAGGCCCTGCGTGAGGTTAAACATGAACAGGATCATCGCCAGCGTGAGCGTCGAAGCGCCCACGAGGTCAAAGCTGCCGCGGGCGTGCTTGGCATCGGCGGGGATCGTGAGGGCAATCATCGCCACGCCCAAGGAGGTCAGGCCGGCGATGAACCAGAACACCGCGGGCCAGTCGAAATATTGAACGAGCAGCCCGCTGAGCACCGGGCCGAGACCGTGCGCGGTGGCGTTGGCCGTGGCCCAGAAGCCCATCGCGCCGCCGCGCTCGCTGGGCGGGAACACTTCGGCGATAATGCCCATGATGGAGGGCAGGATGGGAGCGTTGCAGATTCCGGCGAAAGCCCGGAAGAGGATCATCCAGCCGATGGAGGGCGCGACGGCCGACAGCGCCATCGCGAGAGTCAGGCCGGACATGGCCATGATGTACATGCGCCGGTAACCGAACATATCCCCCAGCCGTCCGAACACCGGCATGAGGGTGGAGAAAAGCAGGATGTAGAGGGTGACGACCCAGACGCCCACGTCGAGGCCGATATTGTACTGCTTCATGATGGACGGCAGTGCGACGTTAGACATACTGTTGCCGAAAGTGCCGACGAGTGTACCGATCAGGATCGTAGCCAGAATCAACCAGCGCCGCGCATGGGAGGTACGAACAGCTTCAGTGTGCAATCTCTAGTCTCCGTTCCTATCACCAGAGGAGACGGCTGGAACAGACTGATCTGTATCCGCTAATCTGTTCTAGCCGTTGACCCTACTCCACCAAATGGCAGGCCACGAAGTGACCCTGCCCCAATTCGCGATAGGCCGGTTCTTCTTCAAAGCAGATGGCCTGGGCCAGGGGGCAGCGCGTATTGAAACGGCAGCCGCGCGGCGGATGGATCGGGCTGGGGATTTCGCCCTTCAATACGATCCGCTCGCGCTGCTTCTCCGTTTTGGGGTTGGGGATGGGGACGGCGGCCAGCAGCGCCCGCGTGTAAGGGTGCTGGGGGTTGCGGTACAACTCGTGGCAATCGGCGAACTCCATGATCTTGCCCAGGTACATCACTGCGATGCGGTCGCTGATGTGCCGCACCACCGCCAGGTCGTGCGCGATAAACAAATACGTCAAACTGAACGCCTCCTGCAAATCTTCCAGCAGGTTGATGATCTGCGCCTGAATGGAGACGTCGAGGGCGGAGATCGGCTCGTCGCAGATGACGAAGATCGGATCGGAGCCGAGGGCGCGGGCGATGCCAATGCGCTGGCGCTGGCCGCCGGAGAACTCGTGCGGGTAACGGGTGTGCACGCGCGGGTCGAGGCCGACCACCTTAAGCAGCTCCTGCACCCGCTCGCGCACCGCCGGGCCATGGGCCATGCCGTGGACGATTAATGGCTCGCCCACAATTTGCTCGACCGTCATGCGTGGGTTGAGCGAGGCGTACGGGTCCTGGAAGACCATCTGCATGTTCTTGCGCAGCTGCCGCATCGCCTCACCGGTCGTCTGATGCAGGGCCTGCCCGTCGAACTGCACGCTGCCGTCCGTAATCGGATTCATCTTGATCACGGCGAGGCCAGTGGTGGACTTGCCGCACCCGCTTTCGCCCACCAGCCCCACCGTTTCGCCTCGGCGGACGTTGAAGGTGATGCCGTCCACCGCCTTCACCGCGCCCACCTGCCGGGCGACAGGGAAACCCCGGAAGATGGGAAAGTGCACTTTCAGGTCGCGGACGTCGAGCAAAACTGAATGGCCGTCAGGCGTGGGCGTGTTCATGGGGAGCACCCTCTGCTTGCGTCACATCCACCCAGCACGCGCTGTAATGCTGCGGCGCAATGAGCATCGGCGTGGGCCGTTCGGTGAAGCATTT
>DATDRS010000316.1:0-2786 GCA_035291605.1 Anaerolineales bacterium
TCTCGAACACGACGTTACCGCTTGCAATAAAAGTTTCAACACCCGCAAAGCCTAGTGATTCGAAGAGTCGGCGTAAGTGATCCATCTTGACGGTGTGACCGCCGACGTTTATAGCTCGAAGGAATGCAATAAATCGCAACACGGAAATGATCCATGTGTAGAGGCGTTATTCAGAGAGGAACCTCAAAGATTCTGGTCGTGAGTATGCCATCCTGGACTGTCACGAATCGGTAATGGGGCGGTTGCAGAAGGGGCATAGGCTCGTCCTGCAAGGCCATTGGGAAGGCCGTGGAACGCAGGCCAAAGACAGGGATGCCTTCCACCAGCTTTTCATATGTGATGTGCACATGGCCGCAAAAGATGCCAAGCACATTCTGCCCGGCGACAATTTCCCAAAACCGTCCAACCTCGTCTGCGATGAAATTGTCGAGCCAGCGGCTGCCTATCGGCTCCACGTGATGGTGCATTATCAGAATGGAGGGCAGACCCCTCTGTAAAGCGCGCGCAAGGAAGCCGAGCGTTTCGGAGTGGGCGATAGCCTTGGACTGCGCCCCCCAATCCAGGCACACAAACTCGATACCCTTGTGCGGGAACGCGACATTCATCAGGGGCGTTGGCGTGGTTTGCGGAAAGAGATGCCGGAAGAATTTGTCCCGGTCGTCATGGTTGCCGGGCAGGAAATACATCGGAAAGTCGCGCAGTCCCTCGATGGATACCAGTCGTGGCCCCGGCGCTTGCTCCGATCCGGCGTGCAGATTCAGCATCTGGCGCAGAGTCTCATAAGCGGTATCCGTATCCGGCTCGACGAGATCTCCGGTCGTGATGATGAAATCGGCCCGGCTGGCGACGTTCTCCGCGATATGGCGCATGACTGCCCGAAAGGCATACGACGGCGAAAACCCCTGCCTGAGTGTAGCCTCCGTTTCACGCAGATGATGATCTGTGATATGCACGAAGGAAAAGCCCATGGTTATTTTCCTGCTGGCCGGAGGACACGACGCGCCGGAAGACCGCCTGACGACTACGCCGCCTGCCGAATCTCCTCCACCGCTAACGGATTCTCTAGTGAGGACGTATCGCCGGGGTCGAGGCCGAGGTAGGCCGCGCGGATGATGCGGCGCATGACTTTGGCGTTGCGCGTCTTGGGCAGGTCTTTGACGAATTTGATCTCGCGCGGCTGGAGGGGTTTGCCCAGTCCTTCCGCGACTTTAGCCTTGAGCGCCTCGCGCAGCGCCTCGGACGGCGCGTGGCCGGGACGGAGGACGCAGAAGCACACGACCTCGCTGCCCTTCACTTCGTCCGGGACGCCGATGGCCGCGGCCTCGACGACGGCGGGATGCGAGACCAGCACCGACTCGACCTCCGCCGGGCCGAGGCGCTTGCCCGCAACCTTGATGGTGTCGTCGCTCCGCCCGAGGATATACCACAACCCGTCGTCGTCCACCGCCGCGAAGTCGCCGTGCACCCACACGTTCGGGAAGCGGCGCCAGTAAGTTTCCTCGTACCGCTGTGGATCCTTCCAGAAACCGCGCGTCATCCCGATCCACGGGGCGCGGATCACCAGTTCGCCGACCTGGTTGCGAACCGAGTTGCCACTCTCGTCCACCACGTCGGCGGCGATGCCGGGGCAGGGGGCGCTAAAGGCGCAGGGCTTAAGGGGCAGGATGGGATTCCCCATGACGATGCCGCCGGAGATTTCCGTCCCGCCGGAGTAATTGATAATGGGTAGTTTGCCGCCGCCCACGTTGTTGAACAGCCACAGCCAGGGGTCAGGATTCCACGGCTCGCCCGTCGAGCCGAACAGCCGGAGCGATGAGAGGTCGTGCTTCCGGGCGGGTTCGTCGCCGAACTTGATGAGCGCGCGCACGAGCGTGGGCGAGATACCCAGGCCGGTGATCTTGTGCCGCGCGATCATGGCCCAGATTCGGTCGGGGCCAGGGTAATCGGGCGCGCCGTCGTAGACGAACATCGTCGCGCCCAGGAGAAGCGCGCCGAAGACCAGCCACGGCCCCATCATCCAACCCATGTCCGTCATCCACCAGAGGGTGTCGCCTGGTTGAACGTCGGTTCCGAAGGCCATGTCCTGCGCGGACTTCACGGGAAAGCCGCAGTGGGTGTGCACCGCGCCCTTGGGCCGACCGGTCGTGCCGGAGGTGTAAATGATCATCAGCGGGTCTTCGGCGTCGGTGGGTTCGAGCGCGGCGAAGGACGATTGCAGCGGCATCTGGTCGTGCCACCACCGGTCGCGCCCGGCGGCCATGCGCACGGGGTTCCCGGCGCGCTTGAGGACGAAGACCTCGCGGATGGAAGGGACCTGGACCACGGCCTCGTCGGCGATGGGTTTCATCGGGACGACCTGGCCCCGGCGGAAGAACCCGTCGGCGGTGAAGAGCGCCTTCGCATTCCCGTCCGCGAGGCGCGAGACGATGGCGCTCACGCCGTAACCGGAGAACAGCGGGAGGACGATGCCGCCGATCTTGACGATGGCGAGGAGCGCGACGACGATCTCCGGCGTCATGGGCATGAACAACCCGATGGCGTCGCCTTTGCCGAAGCCGAATAACCGGAGCATGCTGGCGCAGCGATTGACTTCGAGATACAGGTCGCTGTAACTGAGTGTTTGCGTCTGTCCTTCTTCGCCTTCCCAGATGACCGCCGGACGCCGCGCTAGCTTAGAGTCTTTCTGATATTTGTCCACGCAGTTGTAGACGATGTTGAGTTTCCCGTCCACGCACCAGCGCGGCCACGCGATGCCCCGGCTGAGGTCCACGACCTGGCGGTAGGGC
>DATDRS010000317.1:0-8004 GCA_035291605.1 Anaerolineales bacterium
CCATACGTGGCGATGGCCTCGCGCACGGTGACGTGCGCCCCGGAGAAGATGGGGATCAACGAGGCGGCCAGAGGCGCGATCAGGGTGATGACAATCATGGCGACCACCGCCGGTTGAGAGATTTCGAACTCGCCCAGTTCCGCGCCAAAACTCTCTACCAGCCAGGCGGAGATGCTCCACCCACCCAGGATGCCCAGCGGCAGCGCCAGCAGCATGGCGAGCAGGCCGTAGATGAAGACCGCCGTCAGGAACAGGCGCAGGATTTGCCAGGTGCGGGCGCCGACCGCCTTCAGGACGCCGATCTGATTCACCTGGCGGGTGATCAGGGCGTTCACGGTGTTGTAGACCAGCAGCAGACCGAGCGCCAGGGAGATTGCGCCCAGCACGCCCAGCAGGAAGAACACGCCGTCCATCTGGTCCTGGAAGTAGTGCTTGTTGGGATCGGTGATCATGCGCCCGGAATCTTTGCCCTGTTTTTCGAGCTTGGCCTGCAGGCGGTCGGCCAGGTCGGTGACCGCCGGCTCATCCCACGCGGCGGCGGTAATCATTAACTGGCCGAAGTCGGCGTTGCCAACCAGATGTTCGTAGTATTCCCCAGAGGCGTAGAACTGGGGGAGGCCGCCAAAGTAGGCGGGCGCGGACAGCTTGTTGTAGATCGTCCCGTCGAGCTGCACCTGCACTTCCCGCTCGTCGACGCGCAGATAGGCCGTGCCCGTGATGGGGATGCCAAAGAAGGTATCGGAGCCTAGCTCCACCAACATGACCTTTGCGCGAGGCCATTGCCCGCTGACGAGTTCCAGCTTGTTCAAGTGCTGGTTCTCGTAATCGGCGCGGGCGAAGAGCGTGCCCTGCCGCCACTCGTCCTCCCGCCTCAGACGCCACTCAACCGTCGTCTGGCTCATGCCTTCCATCTGGTGCACGCCCTCGACCCGCCGGAGCGTCTGCAGCTCGTCTTCGGTGATGGGCGGAAAGACGAACAGGTTGATCATGGCCGGGTTGCTGGCCTGCCAGATGCTCTGCATGCCGGAGATGACGATGTTGCGCGTGCTCATGATCATGCCGATGGCGGCGGCCCCGATGCCGATGATGAGCACGACCTGCAAGGTGCGGCCCTTGTTGTCCCACAGATCGCGGAAGATTTTGTGCCACAGAACGCCCATGGTCAACGTCCTCAATAACCCGCCCATTGGGCGCCGCCGACGAACTCATCCCGGGCGATGCGCCCGTCAATGATCTCCACGATGCGGGGCACGCGGCGGGCCAGTTCTTTGTCGTGCGTGACCATGAGCAGCGTCTTGCCCTGGTCCACCAGCCGGCCAAACAGGTCAAAGACGTCGGCTGAGTTGCGCGAGTCGAGGTTGCCGGTCGGTTCGTCGGCGACGATCAGCTGGGGATCGTTGGCCAGGGCGCGGGCGATGGCGGCGCGCTGCTGCTGGCCGCCGGAGACCATCCCCGGCAGCTTGTGCGCCTGGTCCTGCAGGCCGACCAGCCCCAGCAGGTGCATGGCCCGCTCGCGGCGCTCGCGCGGCGCGTACTTGTTGGCCAGGTCCATGGGCAGCATGATGTTTTGCAGCAGGCTGAGCGCCGGGAGCATCTGGAAGAACTGGAAGACGATGCCGACGTGCTGGCCCCGCCAGGCCGCCAGCCGGTTCTCGCTCAGCTTGTGCACCTCCTGCCCGGTGACGATGACTTGCCCGGCGGTGGGGCGGTCAATGCCGGTGATCATGTTGAGCAGGGTGGACTTGCCGTTGCCGGACGGGCCGACGATGGAGACGAACTCGCCCGGCGTGACGTCGAAGGAGATGCCTTTCAGCACGGTTACCTTGCTGTCGCCTACCGGGAAGCTCTTCACGACTTCAATCACTTGCACTACGGGACTGGCCCCGTTCTTGCCTGTGGCGGCAGGATTATTCTGTTTCATGTTGCCTACTCCATCTTCTCCGGCCAGGGGCGATGGCCTCGCCGCTTTGCTCCTCGCAATGACATTTGAGACAGTCTCTTAACCGTAGCCGCTGGCCGACGACCAGATCAGGGAAAGCCTGGGTTTATATCCTTCGGCGTCGTACATCGTCGCTACGTCCACCCCCCGGGTGCCCCGGATCGCCAGGCTCAGGTCAACGTCAGTCCACATCTGATCCTTCACAAAGGCGGTCATGCGGCCAAACTTGCCTTCGCTGAGCAGGTGGGCGGCCAGAAAAGCGAAGTTGGCGGCGCCGAGCAGGTCTTGCCCATCAGGGGCGCTGGTGCGCAGCAGGTAGGTCAGCGGCTGAAGGAAGACTTCTTCGCCGGTGATGTGAGCGAGCAGGCGGGCGGCGACCACGCCGCTGCTCAACGACGGCTCCGAGCCTTCGGCGGAGACCAGGTGGGCGTATCGGGAGGCCTGCTCCGCCTCCAGGTGGGCGCCGTTGCAGATAAGCACCACGGCATAGTTCGCGGGAGTTTCGCGCTTGTCCTGCAGCGCCAGGTGGGCCAGCCGTTCGGCGTCGTAGGGCACTTCGGGGATGATCACCCGGTCTACCCCGCCCAGGATTCCCATCAACAGGGTGCTGTAGCCGGATTGGGCGGCGAAGGTCTCGACGATGACGATCTGTTCGCGCGAACCCGCTAGGGCGCGCAGCTCGTGGATGAAGGCCACACCGCGCGCCAGGCCGGTGCTGAAACCCAGCGTGTAATCGGTGCCGTGGATGTTGTTGTGGATGGTCTTGGGGATCGCGATGATGGGCGCGCCCTGGGCGCCGAGGTGGGCGGCGCACTGCAGCATGTCGTCGTCGCCGATGGTGATCAACGCCCGGAAATCGAGGCGCTGCACGACGTCGACGATGTGACCAGTCAGGTCCCGGGCGCCTCCGTCCGTCTGGCGGAGGAATTCGGGGACCGCCGCCTCCGGCGCATGGCGCGGATCGAGGCGGGAGGAATGCAGAAACGAGCCGGGGGTGCGGTCTATCGGGCGCACCATATTCTTGGTCAGCTCGATGAAGTTGTCGCCGTAGGTCGTAGGATCCTTCGGGTTGTAACGGAGGAGGCCCTCCCAGCCCTTGCGCACGCCGATCGGCTCGAAACCCAGGTCAATGAGGCGGTAGACCAGGCTCTTCAGGCACATGTTGAGGCCGGGGACTTCGCCTCCGCCGGTTAAGATAGCGACTCGTTTGCTCATGTCAGGCTCCTGAATGCACATCCCATACCTTACTCCGAGTCTCACCGCCGGTAAAGTGATATTTGTCCAGTATCTTTGGCGCAGGCTCTCCGGCCGTTCGCGGGCCGCCGCCGGGAAAATGTGATATGTGCGATGAGATTGGTAAAGATGACAAAGTGGCACGCACCCTGCCTGCACCTGTGGCGCAGGCATAGGTGAGCGGAGCGCTAGCGCCGTCGAAGGGGCGCGGCACTTTGCTCACGGCGCGACTTGTGGCGTGGCAGTCGCCGGCAGGCGCGGGGTGAAGGTGGGCGTCGGGGAGAAACGCGGAGAGGGCGTGGGGGAGGGCGTCCGCGTGAACGTCGGCGTGATCGTCGGGCGCGGGGTGCGCGTGGGGGTGGTTGTGCGCGTCGGACGCGGCGTAAAGGTGGGCGTGGGGGTGCGCGTGTTCGTCGGCGTCGGCGTGATGGTCGCGGTGTTCGTCGGGTAGCCGAGCGGCCTGGCCAGCGCGGGCAGGGCATTGGGGACCATCCCGACCCCGGCCTGCAGGATGACGAAATTGGTCTGCCCGGCGTAGACATCCACTTCGCCTTCGATGATTTCCGCGGTGTTCGTGACGACCGTGGTGCGGAGGGAGTAGTGCCCGGCGGGCAGGTCGGAGATGGCGAAGTTCTCCTGCCAGACGTCGTCGGGGTTGGCGACGCGCGGCCCGTAAGTGTAGACCGTGGAGATAAGCGTGCCGCGTGAGTTTCTGATTTCAATGGGGACCCCGTCAATGTAATCCCCGTCGTCGTCGAGCAGTTGCCCGGCGAGGATGCCCCAGCCCGCATACGGCGCGATCCACAGCTCGGGGTTGCGGGTGTAGAAGAAGTCGTTCTTGCCCTGGCGCACCTCAAAATGCACGTGCGGCCCGGTGGTGTTGCCGGTCACACCGACCCAGCCCAACACATCGCCCGTGTTGACGCGCTGGCCCACGAACAGGTCGTTGAGCGCCTCCATGTGCCCGTAGAGCGTATACAGCGTTTGACCGGTGTAGCCGAAATCGTGCCTGATCGCTGCGGCGATGCCATACGGGTCGCCGACCAGCCCCGGCGTGAAGTTGAACAGCCCCCAACCCGCCCAGATGATCTCTCCCGGCCCGGCGGCCAGCACGGGCGTGTGCAAGGGCGCGTCCACATCTATCCCCGCGTGGATTTTCGCCACGCCGAAGCCCGTGCTCCCATAGCGGTAGGTCCAGAGCGGGTAATTGACGCTGTCGGAGGCGATGGGGCGCGCGAACCAGAAGTGATCTTCAGGGCGGATGGAGATGGGGACGGCCTGAACCGGCGGCCGCCAGTTTAGCGGCGTGGGGAAGACGATGGGCGTGGGCCAGGTGAACCGCAGCGGATCGTCGGGATTGATGGTGGGGACGGCGACCCGGAGATAATCGGGCCGGAGGGTCGCCAGGAGCGGCGGGGTGTTCGTGGGGACGACCAGAGCGGGGGTGGAGGTGGCGACGATGGGTGCGGGCGAGGCGGGAACGGGCGTGGGCGCGGGCGAGCAGGCGGCAAGGAAAATGAGGAATGACAAATGAAAAATGACAAAAAAAGATGGACGATGGACAGCGAAGAACCAATGATCATTGCACATGGCAAACGCTGGACAACTATGACACGCGGATGATGTAGCCACGTAATTTCCGACTTCCGACTTCCGACTTCCGACTTCTACTTTTTTCATGGCTGCAATATCACCTCCGTCTCGGTCGGAGTGAGGGTCGGCGTGGGGGTGGCGGTGTACCACGTCCCGGTCGGGGTCGGGGTGAGGGTCGGAGTCCGGCTGGGCGTGGGCGTGAGGGTGGGGCGCAGCGTCCGCGTGGGGCTGGGCGTGCGCGTCGGGCGCGGCGTCCAGGTAGATGAAGGCGTGCGGGTCGGGCGCGGCGTGAAGGTCGCCGTGTTCGTCGGCGTGCCGGTATCCGTCGGCGTATTTGTGATCGTCGGCGTGTGCGTCGGCGAGGGCACCGGGGTCCGCGTGGCGGCCTGCTTCGCGGCGTAGACCTCGCGGATCGCCGCGAGCCAGTCGAGGCCGGCGCGATGCTCGAAGCGCCAGTACAACACGCCGGGGAAGAAAGTGATCCAGTTCTCCTCTGCGGGGACGCGCGTCCAGCCGTAATCCTCGGCGAGCGTCGTGAAGTCCACAAAATAGCCGGGCGGCATGACGGCGTAGTATTCGCCCCCGGCGTCGTAAGGCTCCGGGCGACCCGAGTAGCGCGCCGCGAAGTTCCACGGCGGCACATGCAGGGGTTCGCCCAGGCTGCCGTCCTGCGCGACGGTGCGCACCCAGACGCGCCAGTAGGTGCGGAAGCCGAGGTCTTCGCGCGTGATCACGACCCACCCGGCGTTCGCGGCGTTCTGCGTGAAGTCAAAGGCGCGCCCGGTCTTCAGCCAGGTGTTGTAATCCTGCGAGGGCGGGGGCGGCGCGTCGAGCATGACGAGCGCGTTGTCGAGCGTGGCGAGGAGGTCCCAGCCCGCGGCGAGCGCGATCGCGCGGCGCAGCCCGGTGAAGGCCTCGTCTACGCGGTCCGAGAGGCGCGGGTCGGGCGCGGTGACGCCGGGGAGGGGCGCGAACGCATACGGCGGATCATCGCCGGGGGGCGCGGTGGCGCTGATGATCTCCGTCCACAAGGGCGCGTCGGCGACCTGCGCGGCCTGGCCCATCGTGCCGGGCAGCGTCTCCGGCAGGGGGATGGGCGACCAGGCGACTCCGCCCACGTGCCCGCTCGTCGTCTTGTAGGCGATCTGCGCGAGGCTCGGCTGGCCGAAGGGCGCGGCAGAGAGATAGTCCTGCCCGTTTTCTTGCGGCCCGACGGTGAGCAGGGACGAGCCTTCCGGCGACCAGGCGGGGTGCTCACCCTGACCGACTTCGACGGCCCCGGCCTGTGGGGCTTCCACGGCGAGCGCGTACACCAATCTCAACGGCGAGGCGGCATCGGAAGAAACGATCACCTGGCCGTTTGGACTGAAGGCCGGGTGAGATTCGTATCTGTTTGGCGTGTCGGTCAATTGCACCGACGAACTCTCGTTCGGGTCGTTGAGTGAGCGGAGCCACAGATCGGGGTTTCCGGCCCGCATCGAGACCCAGGCGATCTCGCGGCCATTGGGCGACCAGGCGGGTTCGTAGTCCGCGGCGGGGTCGCTGGTGAGCGGGATGAGGTCGCCGCCGTTGGCGTTGACGATAGCGATGTCTAAGTTGTCCTGGCGGTACATCTCGAACGTGAGCCAGTGGCCGTCGGGGCTCCAGGCGGGGTGGGCTTTGAAGTCGAGGCCGGTCGTCACCTGCTTCACGTCCCCTGTCTTTAAGTCCAGCGTGTACAGGTTCCAGCTCCCGTTGCGGCGCGAGGCGAAGGCCAGGCGCGTCCCATCGGGGCTGACGGCGGGGTCACGGTCGTCCCACGGGCCGGCGGTGAGGCGCACGGGCTGTGCGCGCCCCAGCACGAGCGCCCACAGGTTCGTCCGGCTCAGGTTGTGGTAGGCGTAGAAGATCGTGCCGCCGAGCGAGAGCGGGTTGGGGGGCGCGGTGGGTGTGGGGCCGACGGCCTGCGGGCTGACGACGACTTGCAGGTCGGGGATGCTCACCGCGACCTCGGTGCCGAGCTGCTGCTGCGAGAGCGGAGTAGGGAGCAGCGCATCGTCATTCACGATGGGCGCCGGCGCGGTCACTTGCTCCTCCCGCGAGACGCGCTCGACGAGCAGCGTCGCGGCGACGACGAGCGCGACGTTGGCGAGCACGAGGAAGACGAGCGCCGGGATTTGCCCGCGCGTGAAAGTGAGATGAATGAGCGGCGCCGCGTCGGGGAGGGCGGCGCGGCCGTCCCCGGCGACGACGGCGCGCGGTTGATCCGGCGCGGCGCGGAGGCGACTGAACGCCGCTGCGGTCTTGTCGCCGATCTTCAGGCCGAGCTTGACGCACACGCGCCCGGTGCGCTCGGCGGCGCGATAGAGCGGGAGCAACATGGGGGCGATGATAGCACGATTTGGGGGAGGGAGGCCAGCCGAGGACAGCCGCGCTCCACACGCCTCCAAAAACCTCATTGACTCTCCGCCAACTCGCGCTACAATGCGCTCAATGAAGCCGCACACCGAAAACTGGCTGGGCTTATCGGCTTACGACCTGGAACCGCTGGAAATCATTCAGACACTCGCGCATCGCGCCATCCACTGCGACTCGCTGCTCATGCCCGTCGCCTACACCCCCGCGCAGTTCAACGACCCGGACAACGCTTTCGCCCGCGAGATTGTGCGCACCGGCAAAGTCATCTATCGCGCGCCTCGCCCTCGCGCAGCCGTATCACGCCGTTCACGAGCGCGGACGCGCCGCCCCGCCGCCCTGAAGCGTCGCGCGACGCTAAACGCAAGATCTTGAGCCGCCTCCTTGTCTTGCCTTCTGAATCTCGCTACAATGCGGAATAATGTTGCGGCTCGCCAGCGCCTCGCTGCCTCCCCAGCACCGGATGAAGCCTGAGGCTTCCTCCTCCGTCGCCGGCTTCTTCCGCACCGATCACGACCCCCCTTCCTTATCTCTCCAACCTCCAACTTCCAACCTCCAACTTCCAACCTAAGGAGAGAACCATGCCCTACACTGACCTTTTCCAACCCGCCCGCCGCGCGCCCGTGTGGGCTGGCGTGCCGGACGAGAAATGGAACGACTGGCGGTGGCAGCTTTCCAACCGCCTCAACTCCGTTGACGAGCTTGAGCAGGTCATGCCGCTGACCGAGAGCGAGAAGAAGGCCCTCAACACCAGCGGCCTGTTCCGCGTGGACATCACGCCGTACTTCGCCTCGCTCATGGCCCCGGACGACCGGCTCGACCCCATCCGCAAGCAGGTCATCCCG
>DATDRS010000318.1:0-2267 GCA_035291605.1 Anaerolineales bacterium
TGGGGGTGTTGAACGTGAATGCCACGCGGCGGCGGCGGCGCTTCAGCCTGGGGCAGGTGAAGGCGCTGAGCCTGCTGGTCAACACGGCGGCGGCGGCGCTGGCCAACGCCTGGCTCCACACGCAAGTGCAAGAGGCCGAAGAACGCTTCCGGCGTCTGGCGGAGAACGCGCGCGACATCATCTATCGCTACCGGTTCGTCCCGCCGCGCGGCTTTGAATATGTCAGCCCGGCAGTCACGGCTATTATTGGCTACACCCCCGCCGAGCACTACGCCGACCCGGATTTAGGCCTCAAACTGGTGCACCCCGACGACCGGCCTCTGGTGGAAGCTGCTAACCGGGGGGACGTGTCTCCGGGGACACCCCTCACGCTCCGTTGGGTGCGCAAGGACGGGAGCGTCGTGTGGACGGAGCAACAGAACGTCCCGATTTACGACGAAGCGGGTCGTCTGGTGGCGCTGGAGGGCATCGTCCGCGACATCACCGAGCGCAAGCGGGCAGAACTGCTGCAAAATGCCGTGTATCGCATCGCCCAAGCCACCGACAAGGCCGTAACCCTGGAGGAACTCTTCCACCTGGTTCATGGCATCATCAGCCAGGTCATGCCATCCCGCAACTTCTATATTGCGTTATATGACGCCCAGCAGGATTTGATCAGCTTTCCATATTTTGTGGATGAAGTGAATGGCGCCCCCCCCGTCCCGCCCGGTAAACCGCGCAGGGGGCTGACGGAGTATGTCCTGCGCACGGGCCAATCCTTGTTGTGCGACGCGGCGTTGCATGCAGACTTACAGCGCCGGGGCGAGGCGGATCTGGTTGGCGCGTTTTCGCCGATCTGGCTCGGCGTGCCGCTCAAGATCGGGGAGGAAGCCATCGGCGTCATGGCCGTGCAGCACTACTCCGATCCGACCGCCTACGGCGAGCGCGAGCAGCACATCCTTGAGTATGTCTCGTCGCAAGTGGCAAAGGCTATTCAGCGCAAGCGGGCCGAGGAGGAAATCCGCCGCCGACTGGCCGAACTCGAAGCAGTGAACCGCGTGTCCACATCCCTGCGCACCGCGCAGACGCTCGACGAGATGCTAAGTCTGTTGCTCGACCAGACGTTGGCGGTGATGGATACCGACGCTGGCACGATCTGGCTGTACGACCCGGAGGGCGACCTGCTGCGCCGCGTGATCGCCCGGGGCTGGTTTGCGCAAGTCAGCGTCCCCGCGATTAAGCCGGCCGAGGGCATGGCCGGGACGGCCCTTGCCACTGGCGAAATCTCGCTCACCCGGGAGTTTGCCAGCGACTCACACCTCCGCCCACACAGCCCTCCCGGCTGGGGCGGCGCGGTCGTGCCGGTCCGCAGCGCGCGCGAGACCATCGGCGTGCTCTTCGTCTCCGTGCCGCTCCCCCGCGAGGTGACGCCCGACGAGGCGCGCCTGCTGACCATCCTCGCGGAGATCGCCGGGAACGCCCTCCAGCGCATGCGCCTGCACGCGCAGACCGAACGGCGGGCGGCGCAGCTGGCCGCGCTGCATACGATTGATCAGGCGATTGGCGCCAGCCTGGACGTGCATATCACCCTCAACGTCCTGCTCGAACAGACCCTGGCGCAATTGGAGGTGCACGCGGCGGCGGTCCTGCTGTACAACCCGTATGCCCACGTGCTCAAATTTGCCGCCGGGCGCGGCTTTCGCACCCGGGCCATCGAAAGCACCCAACTGCGCCTGGGCGAAGGCTATGCCGGGCGGGCCGCGCTGGAGCGCCGCCTCGTCGGCGTCCCTCACCTGGCTGAGGCGCGAGAGTTCACACGAGCGTCCCTGCTGGTCGCCGAGGGGTTTGTGACGTATTATGGTGCCCCGCTGATTGCCAAAGGCCGGATCAGAGGCGTGCTTGAAATCTTCCAGCGCGCCCCGCTCGAGCCGGACCCGGAGTGGCTCGGCTTTCTGGAGACGCTGGCCGGGCAGGCGGCCATCGCCATAGACAGTGCCGAGTTGTTCGAGGGGTTGCAGCGCTCGAACACCGAGCTGTCGCTGGCTTACGACGCCACGATTGAGGGCTGGTCGCGCGCGCTCGACCTGCGCGACAAGGAAACCGAGGGCCACACCCAGCGCGTCACCGAGTTGACGTTGAAACTCGCGCAGGCGATGGGCATGAGCGACGCCGAGCGGGTGCACCTGCGGCGCGGCGCGCTGCTGCACGACATCGGCAAGATGGGCGTCCCGGATGCCATCCTGCTCAAGCCCGGCCCGCTGACCGACGAAGAGTGGGAGATCATGCGC
>DATDRS010000319.1:0-5160 GCA_035291605.1 Anaerolineales bacterium
CACCGTCACCCACGAGAGCGCAGCCTGCGCCCCGCTCTCAATCCGGAAGAGGAGCAGCGAGCCGACGCCGAGAACGATCGTGCCGCCCGCCAGCAGCGCGCCGTGCGCCATCAGCCGGAACTCGAGGACGAAGAGGACGACGGCGAGACCGATCAGCGCCAACCCGGCGATGTTCACCGGCAGCTGCGTCAGCCCCACCGCCGCGAGGGCGAGGGCGATCACGGCCACCCCTTCGGGGATTCCGGTCCCCGGCATCGAAGCCGCCATCACCACCGCCCACACGCCGATCACCAGCAAGAGATAAGCCACCGTCGGGTCGGTCAGGAGCGACCAGAGAGAGTTTGCTGCCGCGTCCATCTTTATCTTCCTTCCGCCTCAGCCTGTAGGCCGGGCCTCTTTCGCCGCCTGCTCGCGCACCAGGGCCATGATTTCGTCAACCGCCTTGTCGTCCGGCGCCTGGCGTTGGGCCTCGGCCAGCACCCGCAGACTCCGGCTGAAGCGCTTGATCTTGGCGTAGCCAATTCCCAAATCTTTATAATACTGCGTCTCCATCGGCGCAAGTCCCACGGCCCGCCGCCACTGCGCGACGGCCAGCGCCCACATGCCTATTTTCCGGTAATCATGGCCGCGTTTGTAGAAATCCAGCGCGCTCCGGGCGGCGGCGTCGGGCTGAGTCAACAGACGCTCGTCGTTGATCGGGAACTCGCGGTCAGAAGCAAAGAGCAATACCAGAATGCCCAGAGCCAGCGCCATGTTCAAGAGAGCGCTGACCGGCCCCAGGTACCCGGTCAGCAGCAGGTAAGCGTTCCAGAGCAGGTCGGCGAGCACGATCCCGATGGCGGAGTAAAAGACAATCGCCCACCGTTGGCTCAACAGCAGCAGCAGGCACAGCATCACCCCGGCCCGCAGGGCGTGGCCCTGGATCAACGTGCGGGCCGTGGCGGGCGCGATGCGCGTGAAGTCCCCCCAGACCGCCTGGACGCCGAAGACGTTGAGTAAATAATCGGCGCCTTCCGACCCGCGCAGGATGAGCGCCAGCACGGGTGACAAGACGCCGGCTATCCCTGTCCCCAGCGACACGCCGACCAGCAGTTGGGTGAACCGCAAGAATTCGGAGTGCTGCGACTTACGCACCCGGATATACAATCTGCGCTTGCAGTGCGGGCACTTCGCGTCGTTCACGCCGGTCATCTGGCCGCAATAGGGGCACTGGTAAGGATCGTCCATGCCGTCGTCGCCTTCGAGCGGCGCCTCGGGCAAGTAATTTTGCCAGTCCGTAATCGTCTGTGTCTCCGGGGTCGGGGACGGCTCCACTTGCGCCGTCGGCGCTCCGGCCGGGGCGACATGCGCTGCTGCTGAATCTTCATACGCGGGCGCGGGCAACCGGTTGCGGAGTTGCCCTACTCTGTTCCGGACGGCCGCATTGGCGGGATTGAGCGCCAGCGCATTCTCCAGCGCCGTCACTTTGTCCTCCAGGTCATCCACCACTTCGCTCAACCAGATCCAGGCCAGCTCGATGGTCTGGTTCTGATCCACGACCTGCAGCAGCAAATCACGCGCGCGCGCCCGGTCGCCCGCCTTGGCCGCCCGGATGCCCGCCTGGAGGAGCTTTTGGGGTTCTGCTTGCTCGGAAGTCATGCTAAATCAAGACTCAATGGGGAGATCAAAGAAAAGCTGACAACCGGCCAACAGCCCGGCGCTGAGATAGTAAACCCGTCAACCGCTATGTGAGATTATACAACCGTGTTCCAAGGGCGCAAAAGGCGATTTGCAATTCCCTTTAGACTATCTACAATTCATGCGAAGTCACATGGATCAGCCTTCCGTGCCCTTCTGGGCGCTGGCGCTCTCGTTCTGGCTGCACATGGCGGCGACGGTGGTGTGGGTCGGGGGGCTGGCGCTCATGGCGCTGGTGGTCTGGCCGGGGGCGCGGGCAGTGCTGGGGCCGGGGCCACAGTTAGCGCACCTGATCCGCAGCTTGCAGCAGCGCTTCGCTCCGCTCACATGGATTAGCCTCGCCGTGCTCATCGCCACCGGTTTGATCCAGATGTCGGCCAACCAGCACTACGATGGCCTGCTGCGGGTCACCAATCCGTGGACGGCGGCCATCCTGGTCAAACACCTGGCGGTGGGAGGCATGATTCTGATTGGAGGGTATATGCAATGGGGCGTGCAACCCGAGTTGGCGCGGCTGGCGGCGCTGGAGGCCCACGGCCGTCCCGCGCCGGAAGTTGAGTTCTTCCGCCGCCGCGAGTTGTGGCTCACGCGATTGAACCTGATCTGCGGCCTGCTGGTGTTGGCGCTGACGGCCGTCGCGCGCGCGTTGTAAGCATGGAATCCCGCCATTTGACGATCACCTGCGCCCGCTGCGGGCGCGCTGCGGCCGAGGTCGCCCTGCTTCCTGCGACGCCTGAGGGCGAAGGCATGTGGCACGACCGTGACCGTTTGGAGCGCACCGACTTCCTGGGCGAGGTGATCAAATTTGGGGAGTATGCCGGCCTGCTGAAGCTCTTTGAACTTCTGGCCCGCGCCGATTATGCCGCCGCCCGCGCGGAGGATCCGGATTTTATCGGCTTCTTTTGTGACGACTGCCAGAAGGTCTATTGCCAGGCATGCTGGCAGATCGGCCCGCCCGAATTCGACGAAGGCTTTTACGACTGCACCCGCGGCGCCTGCCCGCAGGGACACGAGCAAATCGTGGACGATTGACCTGTCGAGTGGGAACAGATGATCAAACTTAGGAGAAAGGCCTCACCATGCTCACCTTCAAAGACAATCCGGGCCAGGGGCTTATGGAATATGCCTTGATCCTCGTGACGGTGGCCATCGTCGTTTTTGCCGTCATCGCCCTGACGGGGCCAGTTATCGGAAATATGTTCAGCAACGTCGTAGCCAATATCTAGCCGGTTAGCAGTCACAACCCGCCACATCTCGCCCCACGCAGGTCCCTAAACTCCCTGTTTTCTGGCGGAAAACGGCTAGAAAATATGTGCTTGACTTGGAACGGGTGTTCGGTATAGAATCTTAACCAGGAATGGCCCTTCTCCATAGGGCCATCGGAGGCACATATGGCTAAAGGCAAACTATCCGACCGTCAACGCGAAATTATCGCCTTCATTGGGAAATTCTCCCGGGAGCATGGCTACCCGCCCACGATCCGCCAGATCGGCGAGGCCGCCAAAATCTCGTCCACATCGGTGGTTAACTACAACCTGAACAAGCTCGAAAAGGACGGCTACCTCACCCGCGATTTGAAGGTCTCGCGGGGTGTACGATTGGTGGACCAACCCGCGGGCAGGGGCAGCAAACCGACCGAGACGTTAAGCATTCCCCTGGCCGGTTACATCTTCGCCAGCGAGCCGGTGCTGGTCGGCGACACGCCGCAGACCTCTGCCGACGAAGTGATCGAGTTGACCCGCGACCTGGTGCGTGACACGGGCGACTTGTACGCCCTGCGCATCAAAGGCGACTCGATGATTGACGCGATGGTGAACGACGGCGACATCGTGGTGATGAAGAAGGTGGACCACGCCCGCAACGGCGAGATGGTGGCTGTATGGCTCAACGACCGCCACGAAACCACGCTCAAGCATTTCTACCTGGAAAATGGCCGCGTACGCCTGCAGCCCGCCAACCCCGCGATGCAACCGATCATCGTTGACGATCCCTCCCGCGTGGAAGTGCAGGGCAAGGTCGTGCTCGTCCTGCGTCAGATGAACTAGCCGAGCCGCGCGCCGATGCCATCCACTCAAAGCCGCCCTCACCGGGCGGCTTTTCTTTTCCCCATCAGGCTGGTATGATCCTCCATCATGACTTCTCTGCGGAGACGCGCTGTACGCGAGAAGAGACTCATCCTGCTGACCAACGACGACGGCATCTATTCTCCCGGTCTGTGGGCCGCCGCGGGGGCGCTGGCGCCGCTGGGATTCGTCACGGTGGCTGCGCCCCGTGAACAATCCACCGCCGCCGGGCGCAGCATGCCGGCCCACTCCGAGGGCCGCATCCATGAGGAAACCCTGCAGATCAACGGCCAAACCTGGAAAGCCTACGCGATTGACGGCACTCCGGCGCAAGTCGTCCAGCATGCGCTACTGGAACTGATGCCGCGCCATCCCGATCTGGTCGTGTCGGGCATCAACTACGGGGAAAACGTGGGGAGCGGCGCGACGATTTCAGGGACAGTCGGCGCGGCGCTCGAGGCCGCCAGCTTCGGCCTTCCAAGCCTCGCCATATCACTGGAGACCGACCGCCAATACCACTACACCCATTCCCCGGAGATAGATTTTTCCACCGCCGCCTTTTTCACGCAGAAGTTCGCCCGGCTGCTCCTTGACCTGCGCTTCCCGGCCGATGTGGATGTGCTCAAAGTGGAGGTCCCCGAAAACGCCACGGCTGAGACCCCCTGGCGCCTCACCCGCCTCTCGCGCACGCGCTACTACCTGCCCATCAAGCCGCAGCGGGACAACCTGAAGGACAAAGCCAACATTGACTATCGGCGCCTCATCGAGCCGGAACGCGTCGAGCCTGATTCGGATGTGCGCGCGCTGCTCGACCGGGTTGTCTCGGTCACCCCCCTCAGTCTGGATATGACCTCGCGCGTGGACTTGGACGCGCTGGCCGGTCTGATGCGCTCGAACGGCTGCGCCAGTTAGCCGCGCGCGGATCAGTTCGCCGCCGCGCCGTCCCCGGCGCGGCGAGCCATCAGCCTGATGACGACTCCTCGATCATGCTCAAAAACGCCTCCACCACCTGCGGGTCGAAGTGCGTACCCGCAAGGGAGCGAATGTGCTCCCGCACTCTCTCGGCCGGCCAGGCCGCGCGGTAGGGCCGGTCGGAACGCAGCGCATCCCACACGTCTACCACCGCAAAGATGCGCGCCGCGAGCGGAATCTGCTCGCCCTTCAACCCGCGTGGATAGCCCGCGCCGTCCCATTTCTCGTGGTGGTAGTAGGGGATCCCCAGCGCCGGGCGCAGATAGAGGATCGGCGAGAGCAGTTCGTAGGCATACTGCGGGTGCTGGCGCATGATCTCCCACTCTTCGTCGGTCAGCGGGCCGGGCTTGAGCAGGATGGCATCCGGGACGCCCATCTTGCCGATGTCGTGCAGCAGCGCGCCGCGCCGCAGGTGCACCCGCTCGGCGTCGCTCATGCCCATCGCCTG
>DATDRS010000320.1:0-3053 GCA_035291605.1 Anaerolineales bacterium
GCGTTCCCGGCCCCGAGTCGCTGCCAATCCGCCCGGCCAACCCGGACGAGTAGGTGCAGTAAGGAAACCGACATGACACGACGGCAGATCAGTCAAGTCTTGCTGGGGGTAAGCCTGGGATGGCTGGCATTGGCGCTGATCCTGAGCGCCCTGTCCGCGCCGGGGCCGGCCTCGGCTGCGCCGCCCGCCCAACCTTCGGAGCGCCCGACGATTGACATTGACGCCACGCACGCAGCGCAGACCGCGCAGGCGCCTCAGCCCACCGACACCAGCGCGCCTCCACCCGGGGGAGGTGGTGGTGGGCCGCAGCCGACGGGGACCGTGCCCGGACTCCTGCCCTCCCCGACGCCTTCGCCCACCTCCAGACGCCCGCGCCCGACGCGCACCCCCACGGCCACGCCCACGCACACGCCGGATGTCAACGCGACCAACCAGGCAATGGTTCAGACGGCGGTGCTGGCGACGTTGACGGCGCTGCCGCCCGAGGCTACGTCGTTCATCACGATCACCGTGCTGGCCCCAACCTCTGCGCCGCCGACCCTCGCGCCGGCCCTCGTCCCGCCCACGGCCGCTCCGGTTTCGGCGCCGACCGCGCAGCCAACCGCCGCGCCGCAGGCGAATCAAATGGGCGCGGCCCTGTGGCTGGTCGTCCTCCTGCCGCTGGTCTTGCTGCTCATCGTGCTGTTCTGGCTGATGGGCTACCGATTCTTCCTGCCCTTCCTGGCGCTGGGCCGGCCCCGGCCGCGGCAGGGCGACGTGAAGGCCGGGCGCCAGTACGCACGCCGCAGGCGCATGCCCTACTGACGCTTGTTTTTAGAAAGCGTCCTCAAACTCGCTCAAAGTCCGCGTCCCCGCGGACCCTTCGGCCAGCCGCGGGGACGCGGTTGGGGAGCGTTTGAGGACACTCTCTTAGAAACCCGGTTTCTCGCAGAAATCGCGTTTCTTTATATAATACGGGCGTTCATCGCCGGGCGGCTCTGGTGGAACCTCAGGGTTCAGGCCGATGTTTCGTCGGCCAGGCGCAGACGCCATTGCAGAAGGTAGATTGCCGGGGCTGTCGCCCGGCAGGCAGAGCCGCCCGGTTCGATCCCCTGTCACCCTGAGTGCAGCGGAGGGTCTCGGCGTGGGCCGGACAGATTCTTCGGCTTCGCCTCACAATGACAGCCGCCAACCGTCATATGAATCTCTTCAAATCCATTTCACGCGTCTTCCGGCGCGAGCGCACGCCCGCCGACCTGGCTAAATGGCTGGACCTCCCCGAGGCTGAACTGCGCGGGTGGCTGGATAACTCGCCTCTGTGGGCGCGCGGCTACGACTATTCGCGCTTCACCATCCCCAAGCGGCGCGGCGGGACGCGCCAGATCGAGGCTCCCGGCGAGAAGCTCAAGGCCCTTCAGCGAAGGGTGCTGCACCGATTGTTGAACCCGCTCCCGGCGCACCCGGCGGCCACCGGGTTCGTCCCGGGCCGTTCGATTGTGGACAACGCCCGCCCGCACGTCGGGCAGGGGGTGGTGATCAATCTCGACCTGGCCGACTTCTTCCCCAGCATCACCGCCGAGCGCGTGGCCGAGTCCTGGCGTGGGTTGGGCTGGGATGCGGAGGCGGCGACGATCCTGAGCCGCATCTGCACACAGGAAGGCCGCCTCCCGCAGGGCGCGCCGACCTCGCCCGCGGTCAGCAACCTCGTCTGCCGCCGGCTGGATGCGCGGCTGGCGGCGCTGGCGAAAAAGCGCGAAGGACAATACACGCGGTACGCCGACGACCTCACCTTTTCGTTCGCCGGCCTGGGAATCAACAAACGCTTGCGCCCGACGAAGAGAAGGCCATTGCTCAAGCGCCCGCCCCGGCCCCCGAGCCGCGCGCTGCTCACACAGATCAAAAGCATCCTCGAGGCCGAGGGCTTCCAGATTCAAATGAAAAAGAGGGTGCGCATCCAGCGCCCGCACCAGCGGCAGACGGCGACGGGACTGGTCGTGAACCGCACGGTTAACCTGCCGCGCCGCACGCGCCGCCTCATCCGCGCGATGCAGCACCGCGAACGGATGGAGCGGCTCGACGCCGAAGGCCGGAAGCGGCTGCGCGGGCTGGAGGCCTTGACGCAGATGGTTGATAGCCAAAGATAGAGGAGGCCGCCATGCTGGAAATTCGAACCGAGCGGCTCAGGCTCATGCCCCTGACGCTGAAACAATTGGGCTTGTATCTTGATCGTCCCCAGGAGCTTCAGAAGGAATTGGGCTTCCCCGTCTCGCGGGACGTCCTTACTGAGCGGGTGCAGCGTGCGCTGAGCCTGAAGTTGGAGAAGATGCCGCAGGCTGACGAGGCGACGCACGTCTGGCACACTTACTGGCTGATTGTGGTCGCCGCCGATGCTTATGGCGCAGGCCTGGCCGGGTTCGAAGGCCCCCCTGATAACACCGGAGAGGTGGAAATCGGTTACGGCATGGACCCGGCGTATCAGAGCAGGGGCTACATGACCGAGGCGGTGCACGCCCTGCTGGACTGGGCGTTTCAGAATCCGGGGTGCAAATCCGTCGTCGCGCGCGACACGAAGAAGTCGAACCTGGCCTCGCTGCACGTGCTGGCGAAAATGGGGATGACGGTCTACGAAGAGGTGGGCGACGCCTTAAACCTGCGCGTGGATCGGGAGGAGTTCTGGCGAGTCGTGGGGAGGCGTTGAAGGGAAGGAAGGTGTAGAATTGTCGCAAGCGAAAGGATCATGGCCATGACCCAACTTCTCGAAAGAGCCTTTGCTGAGGCCTCTAAGCTGCCTCAGACGGAACAGGATGCTCTCGCCCAATGGATACTGGAAGAGCTTGCGTCTGAACGGCGCTGGGAAGAAGCTTTTGCTAACTCGCCGGAGGCGCTGGCTCAACTAGCCGACGAAGCGCTGGCCGAGCATCGCGCCGGGCGAACACAGGCGCTTGACCCGGACGATTTATGAACTCGCGCACGACGGAGCGCTTTCGTAAAGCATACGGAGAGCTGCCTCCTACCGTTCGCCGCCAGGCCAAAGCTGCTTACCGGCTTTTTAAGCAAAACCCAAATCACCCGAG
>DATDRS010000321.1:0-3593 GCA_035291605.1 Anaerolineales bacterium
TGCAGTTGGTAGAGCCCTTGACGGCTGAACATCCCTTGGCGGCGTGGCTGGCAGCGCATGGGCCAGGTCTTCACCATTTGTGCCTCGGCGTTGACGATGTGAGTGAGGCCAGCATGGCCCTGCCAGCGCACGATCTGGCCCCTGGTGAACTGCAGCCTCACCAGGGCACTCAGGGCAAGCGGGCGCTCTTCCTCGACCGCACCGGGACGGACAATGTTCAGGTCGAGCTGACAGGCAGGTAATAGCCAGCCGCCTCGAGTAGTCGTCGCCATGAATTATCGCTGCCTGGGTAAGACGGGATTGCAGGTCTCGGAAATCGGGCTGGGGCTGTGGGCCATCGGTGGGGACGCCTGGGGCCCCGTGGACGACCACGAGTCGCTCTCCGCCATCGCCCGGGCCTTCGAACTCGGTGTCAACCTGTTTGACACAGCCGACGTGTACGGCCGCGGCCACTCGGAAGAACTGCTGGGCCAGTGGCTCAAAGGCGCGCCGCGCGACCGGGTCATCGTAGCCACAAAGGTCGGGCTGTGGCACAGTGGAGACGACCGGCCGAATGCCTACGTCAAGAAGGAGATGGTGGTCGAGTCATGCGAGGCCAGCCTGAAACGGCTGGGGGTCGAGACGATAGATATTTATCAGTGTCACGTGTGGTGGGACGAAAACGTCGAGGTGTTTGTCGAAGCTTTCCACGACCTGCGGCGGCAGGGCAAGCTGCGCTTCTTCGGCGTCTCGACCCACGATTTCAATCAGTTGACGCACTTCGACACAGCCGCCGGTGGCGTGGACGTGCTGCAAGTCCCTTACTCACTGATCAACCGCAAATCTGAAAGCGATGTACTGCCCTACTGCCAGGCGCACGACATCGGCGTGCTGGCGCGCGGCAGCCTGGGCATGGGCCGGCTCACCGGCAAGATGACACCGGACACGACTTTTCCCGAGAACGACGTCCGGCGTAACTGGCTGAAAACCGACCGTTACGAGCAATTTGTCGCCGAGCTGGCGAAGGTGGACCAGATCCGGCCGCTGGCGCGCGAGGGCCGGACTCTGGCTCAGGCGGCATTGCAATTTGTCCTCGCGCATCCAGCGGTAACGTTATCCATCCCCGGCGCAAAACGCCCGTCACAAGTCGAAGAAAACGTGCGGGCCTCGGATGGGGCGCCGCCGCTCAGCGATGAGGAAATGCAGTTCATCGATGAGATATTCACTGGGAGACCATTATGATACTCGCCATTTCCGGTCAGGCCCTCAGCCGGTATCGTTCGCTGGATGAAATCCTGACCCTCTGCAACCAACTGGAGATCCGCTGGATTGAACTATGGCCGTTGAACCTGGAGGGGGGCGGGCCAGACCCGGAGCGCCAGGAAAGCCGTTACGAAGGGAAGGACATCGCCAGGGCCAAGCAGGTGCTGGGCGCTCATGGCATTGGTGTGGCCTGCGTCACCATGCCCGGCGCATTCTTCGCGAACATGGTGGCTGATCCCGCCGACTATCTCTCTGCGCTGAAGACGGCGGTGGATGTGGCGGTGGCCCTGGACGCCCGACTGGTCAACTCATATTGCTATCACTTTGCTCTGGGGCGCGAGGCCGACATCGAGCCGCTGGTCAGAGTCCTGCGGCCAGCCGCGGACTACGCCGCCGAGCAGAGCGTCACGCTCGTGCTCGAGAACGAGGCCCATGATGCCTCGGCCACCGTGGCCGGCATGCTGCGCATTCTGGAGGCGGTGGGTTCGGAGGCGATGAAGACCAACTTTGACTCCTGCAATTATTACCAGGCGACGGAAGAGGCCTTTCCGCTGGGTTACCGCCGCTTGAAACAGTATATCGGCTACATGCACCTCAAGAATGGCTGCCTGTACGACCCGGACTCCCACCCGGAAAACCGTAAACGAAGCGTGGTCACCGGCCGGCCCGGCGAGCACAACATCTACTACCCACCGCTTCCCGAGGGCGCAGTCAACATCGAGGGTCTAGTGGCGCAGCTCGCGCGAGACCGGTACAAAGGCTTCTGCACCCTCGAACCCCACGTGCCGCTCGACCTGCTCGAAGAATACTATCGCGTCGAAGCGGCCTATGCGCGCCGCCTGGGCGTCGAGTAAAGGAGACATGGAATGAAGGCCGCTGTCGTAGAATGCCCCGGTGTATTGAAGATCAAGGACATCTCCGAGCCGGCAGTTGGAGAGCACGATCTGCTGGTGAAGGTGCGCACGGCGTCGATCTGCAACGCAACCGACAACCACATCTATAACGGCACGTTCAGGGGTGGGCATGACTTCTATCCTCAGGTGTTGGGACATGAAGTTCACGGAGAAGTCATCGCCTGCGGGCCGGGCGTGCGCGATGCGCCGCTCGGCCAGCGCGTGGTTTTTTATACCGACCGGGGTGGCTTTTGTGAGTACACCACCCTCGACACCACGTCGCTGCCCTGGGCGCGCATACCCGACAGCCTGTCGGCCGAGGAATCGCCGCTGTGTGAGATGTTTCACGGTGCGCTGTTGCACACGGTGTATCCGTCGGGGCTGCAAGCGGGTGAAAAGGTGGCCGTCATCGGCCAGGGACCGCTGGGGCTGGTCGTCACCCAATGTCTCAAGGCGACGGCGCCCTGCACCGTGGGCGCGGTGGACTTCCAGGCTTTTCGACTGGCCAAGGCCAAAGAGTTGGGGGCGGACCAGACCTACTGTCGCGCAGAGCTCAGCGCGTCGGAAATTGTCAGCCGCATGACGGACGAGATGGGGCCGGTGGACCTGGCGGTGGTCTGCACCGACACCAATCAGTCTGCCGATGAAGATGTATATGAGTTCGCCATTCGGCTGCTGCGGCCTCGCGGCCGGCTGACTGGCCTGACCGTAGCTGTGAAGGGTGCTGGTCACCGGGTAAGCGTGGGCCGCCTGTTCGAGAAACACATCCTCATGCGCCGCCGCCTGCAGGACGTTTATTCCACCAACCCATCCGAGAAAGTTGCCCAGGAGCGGGTGGTCTTTCAACGAGGCGTCGATTGGGTGGCGCAGGGCAAGATCAATCTGCGGGCGATGATTACGCACCGGCTGCGGCTGGCAGAGGTGGGGCACGGGCTTGAGCTCTGCCGCAGCAAGCCGGGCGAGACCATCAAGGTCGTCTTAGACATTCCGGGGTAGAGGCGCGCTCGGAGAATCGAAATAGACCTGAACGGCATCTGGAAGCTGGAGGATTTCGATCCGGGCCTGGGCGAACGACAGGGGGCGCATGCCGGGGACTTTGATGACCAGGCGTGGCTCGACGCGGCAGTGCCCGGCAATGTGCATTCGGCGTTGGCTCGGGCCGGCCGGATCCCGCCGCCCTTCTATCACTTGAACCTGGAAGCCTGCCAATGGATTGAAGACCGCGAATGGTGGTACCGGCGCTCGTTCGAGTATGTGGCCAGCGAGGCTTTTGACGAGAGGCAGACGTTGGTCTTCGACGGCCTGGATACCTTGTGCACGATCTATCTGAACGGAGAGCTGTTGGGTCGGCACGAGAACATGTTTGTGGAAGCCAGGTTCGACGTCTCCGGCCGGCTGAGGCCGGGGCGGAACGTGGTGGCTTTGCGCTTCGATCCCATTCTCTTGTCGTTGGGCGCG
>DATDRS010000322.1:0-3327 GCA_035291605.1 Anaerolineales bacterium
GCCAACTACTGCCTGGCGCAGGGCAAGCCCGTCTTGTTCCTCAACACGCCCGATCTGCTGGATTACCTGCGGGCGACGTACGCGCCCTCCTCGCAGACCACCTACGACGAGCGGTTCGATGAAGTCCGCACGGCCCCGATCCTGATCCTGGACGACCTGGGAACCGAAAGCCCGACCAACTGGGCGATCGAGAAACTTTATCAACTGCTGAACTATCGTTACAATGCCCGCCTGCCTACCATTATCACAACGAACAGAGATTTGAAAGACATTGACCAGCGCATCGCCAGCCGATTATCCGATGTGGAGATTGTGAGTGCTTTAAGTATCGCGGCTCCAGATTTTCGCGCGGGCAAGTTAATCCCGGCTTCGGACATCTCCACGCTCTCCGTCCACAGCCATCAAACCTTCGAGCGATTGGACCTTCGACCCGAGCTGACCGGCGAGGCCAGGCAGAAGTTTATCAGCGCCATCCACGCCGCAAAAGAATTCGCCGAGGCGCCGCGGGGATGGATCGTATTCATCGGTCATTTTGGCTCAGGCAAGACGCACCTCGCCGCGGCGATTGCCAATCACCGCGCGCAAATGGGCCGGCCGGTCATCTTCACGACCTATCAGGACCTGAGAAGCCTCTTCCGCTTCACCAAGGACAACGAAACCGAAGAGCGCAACGAAAAACTAATCCAGCAGGTGAAGACGACTGAATTGCTCATCCTGGATGACATTCCTAACTTAGCGGTCACCACCGGCTATTTTCGGGACAGGTTCTTCCAGGTCTTCAACTATCGCTTTGACGCGCGGCTGCCTACGGTCCTCACGACCTCGCTTGCACAAGAAGAATTAGACGAGCGTATAAAATCGCGCCTCTTCCTCACAGAGTATTGCAAAGTAAACGCTCTTCTCGGTGTGCCGGCGTATCACGAGAAGAAGAAAGCGGGGAAGAAAAAGTAAAATCCCATGGGATTTGGGACTTACTCCTCCCCCTCCTCCCCCTTCAACTCCTTCTTGTGCGCGGCGATGATGCTCTGCGCCAGGTGGTTCGGCACCATCTCGTAGCGCGCGAGCTCCATCGAGAACACGCCGCGCCCGCCGGTGATCGAGCGCAGGTCGGTGGCGTAGCGCTGCACCTCGGCCAGCGGCACGTCGGCGGTGATGATGCTCTTGCCGCCGTCCTGGTCCATGCCCGCGACTTTCGCCCGGCGCGTGTTCAAATCGCCGAGCACGTCGCCCATGCTCGCCTCCGGCACGACCACCCGCATCGTCATCACCGGCTCCAGCAGCACCGGCCCGGCGGCCTCCACCGCCTTCTTGAACGCCTCGCGCCCGGCGACTTCAAACGCAATCGGTTTCGAGTCCACCGGGTGCTCCTTGCCGTCGTACACGCTCACCCGCACGCCCTTGACCGGGTAGCCGGCGATCACGCCCTGCTCCATCACCCCCTTCACGCCTTTTTCAATCGGCGCCAGGTAACTGCGCGAGAGGTTCATGCCCACCAATTCGTCGGCGAACTCGAAATCGCCCTCGCGGAACGGCTCGATGCGCATCGAGACCTCGCCGAACTGCCCCGCGCCGCCGGTCTGTTTCTTGTGGCGGTGCGTGGCGTCGGCCTTCCGCAGGATCGTCTCGCGGTACGGCACTTTCGGCGCCTCGACGTTCAAGCCCACCTGGAATTTCGTCTCCGCGCGGCGCACGGCGACGTCAATGTGCTGATCGCCCATCCCCTCGAGAATGGTCTGGTGCGTGGCCGCCTCCTGCCGCCAGTGCAGCGTCGGGTCTTCCTCGCACATGCGGGTCAGGGCGACGCTGATCTTGGCCGAGTCCGCCTGCGTCTTGGGGCTGACGGCGACGGAATAGAGCGCGGCGGGATATTTGGGCGGGTCAATCTTCAGCGGGTGGGACTTGTCCCCCAGCGTGTCGCCCGTGGCCGTGGCGCTCAGTTTCGCCAGCACGCCGAGGTCGCCGGCGTGGAGCTGCTTCACGGGGATGAGTTCCTTGCCCCGCGGGACGCTGATCGTGCCCACGCGCTCTTCCGCGCCCTTGGTGTGGTTCCAGATCCGGTCGGTCGCCAGCGTGCCGGAGACGACGCGGAAGTAGGTCAGCTTGCCCACGAACGGGTCGGCGGTCGTCTTCCACACGTACACGCACAGCGGGCTGGCGTCGGAGACCGCCACGTCTTCGTCGCCCGCCTTGCCGTGCGCGTGGACTGGCGGCTCCTCGGTCGGCGCGGGGAAGTAGCGCACGATGCCGTCGAGGATGGGGTTGATGCCCGTGTCCGTAGTGGAGGAGGCGACGTAGACGGGGACGAACGCCCCGGCGAGCACGGCCTTGTGGAACCCGCGCACCACCTCGTCCTGGGTCAGCTCCTCGCCGCCCAGGTACTTCTCGATCAGTTCGTCCTCGCCCTCGGCGGCGGCTTCGACCAGTTTCACGCGCGCCGCCTTGGCGGCCGCCTTGTGCTCGGCCGGGATGTCCACGAACGCCTCGCCCTTGCCGGGGCGGGCCTTCATCGAGAGCAGGCCGATCACGCCCTTAAAATCATGCTTCTCGCCCCAGGGCAATTGCACCGGGATGAGCTTGGCCTTGAACGCCGTCTGCACCGACTCGAGCGCGCGCGCGAAGTTCGCGTTCTCGCGGTCCATCTTGTTGATGACGACGATGCGCGGCAGCCGGCGCTCGTCGCAGTACTGCCAGGCCAGCTCGGTGCCGACCTCGACGCCCGACACGGCGTCCACGACGACGATGGCCGCGTCCGCGACGTGCAGCGCCGACTTCAGCTCGCCCACGAAATCGGTGAAGCCGGGCGTGTCCAGGAAATTGATCTTGCAGTCCTTGTACTCGATGGGGATGACGGAGGTGGAGATGGAGATCGTGCGGCGGCGTTCCTCGTCTTCAAAGTCGGAGACGGTCGCGCCGTCTTCCACTTTGCCGAGGCGGTTGATCACCCCCGTGTTGAAGAGAAAGGCTTCGGCCAGCGACGTTTTACCGGACCCGCTGTGGCCGACCAGCGCGACGTTTCGGATAAACTCAGTACCGTAATCCTTCATTATCAGTTGGGCCTCCGCGATCTAGAAATTTTGGGGACGCGGGGGATGGTAGCACGGCGGGGAGGGGTTGTCAATGAAAAAATCCCTTTTAACAACAAAAGACCTGCGCCGCCCCTGGCGCAGGTCTCCGTGGCTTCCGGCGCGACCGTCGAGAGAGAGAGTCCGGCGGAACGTCTCTACGCGCCCGAACGGCCCAGCCTGAACATGGCGCCTTCGGGGCTTAACCGGCAGCGGCTGGTGAAATTCTGAGGGTGCCCGGCGAAGAACAGCGTATCGCTGTCGT
>DATDRS010000323.1:0-8254 GCA_035291605.1 Anaerolineales bacterium
CAACAGCACGGTTTTGCCCGAAGCCCACACGGCTTCGGCCTGACCCCAGTACAAACCGGAGCAGGTTAAAGTCTCATTGTCGTATTAGCTCCAGACCGTTTAGAATCACCTGATGCGCCTTTCCCGTGAACGGTTTGAAGAGCTGACCTTTGAGATTGCCGAAGCCGTCCTCGACGAACTGCCCCCCGACCTGCGCGCCGAGGCGGAGACGGTGGTCCTGGAAATTGCAGATCAGGCGACGCCGGAGCAGACGCAGGGGCGCGGGGCGCTGCTTGGACTGTACGAGGGGGTGCCGCTGGTGGAACGCCACGCCGACAGCACGCTCCTCCAACCGGATCGCATCACGCTCTTCCGCGAGCCGCTGCAGGCCCTCGCCCGCACGGAGGTCGAGTTGCGCCGCCAGATTCGCAAGACGCTGATCCACGAGCTCGGCCACTTCTTTGGCTTCGACGAGGACGAATTGCACGCGCGAGGGTGGGGGTGAGGAAAAGGGACAAGCGCCGCGTTGTGGTATCATCCCGTCCATTCCACATGGTCATACGACCGGCAGATTGCCATCGGCCATCGGCTATCAGCCGCCCGCCGTGGGCCATCTGCCAGATATCCTGACAGGAGCACACATTTATGAAAAACATTTGCATGGTCGGCGTCGGCTACGTGGGGCTGGTGTCCGGCACCTGCTTTGCCGACCTGGGCAACCGGGTCATCGCGTTGGACGTAAACGCCGAGCGGATCGCCAACCTCAAGCAGGGCACCCTGCCCATTTACGAGCCGGGGCTGGAAGAGCTGGTGCGGCGCAACGTGGCCGCCGGGCGGCTCTCGTTCACTACCGACTACCGCGAGGCGCTCGACGGCGCGGACTTCGCCTTCATCGCGGTGGGCACGCCGGAGGGTGTGGACGGCGAAGCCGATTTGCAGTATCTGCGCGCCGCGGCCGAGACCATCGCGCTCAACATGACCGGGCCGTTGGTCATCGTCAACAAGTCCACCGTCCCGGTGGGCACGGGCGACTGGGTGGCGGACATCGTGCGCGCCAAACAGCCCAGGCCGATCCCGTTCAGCGTCGTGTCGTGCCCCGAGTTCCTGGCCGAAGGCTCGGCCATCAGCGATTTCATGAACCCGGCGCGCACGGTGCTCGGCTCGCTCGACCGCGAGGCCGCCGACAAGGTGGCGCAGCTGCACCTGCCGCTCCGCGCGCCGATCATGGTCACCGACCTGCGCACCGCCGAGATGATCAAGTACGCCTCCAACGCCTTCCTGGCCACGAAGATTTCCTTCATCAACGAGATCTCCAACATCTGCGAGGCCCTCGACGCAGACGTGAAAGAAGTGGCGACCGGCATGGGCTACGACCCGCGCATTGGCAAGCATTTTTTGAACGCCGGACTGGGCTGGGGGGGGAGTTGCTTTCCCAAAGATGTGAAGGCCCTCGCGCACATGGCGAATGTGCAAGGCAAGCACCCGCAGCTGCTGCAAGCCGTGATTGACATCAACGCCGACCAGCGCCGCCAGATGGTGAGCAAGGCGCGCGACCTGCTCGGAAGCCTGGAAGGGAAGCTGATCGGCCTGCTGGGGCTGGCCTTCAAGCCCAACACCGACGACATGCGCGACGCGCCCGCGATTGACATCGCCCAGGCGCTGATGGCGGAAGGCGCGAAGGTGAAGGGCTACGACCCGGTGGCGATGACCGTGGCCGGACGGCTGATGCCTCACGTGCAGTTGTGCGAGGACGCTTACGAGACGGCCAATAGCGTGGATGCGCTCGTCATCTGCACCGAGTGGAACGAGTTCAAGCAGCTCGACCTGAGCCGCCTCAAGAGCCTCATGCGCCAGCCGATCGTCGTGGATGGGCGCAACATCTACGACCCGGCGCAGATGGACAAGCTGGGCTTCCAATATCGCGGCGTGGGGCGGGGGTACAATTCGACCACGCATGCCTGAAATGTGACGGGTGGCATGGTCCCAGACTTGCGCCGCTCGGCGCACACCGCGGGTTCCCCAAAGGAGGGGTATGCCGGCCTCTAAAATCACCAAAACCAGGCTCCAGAACGGCCTCGCCGTGCTGTTGAAGGAGGTCCACACCGCCCCGGCGATTTCGTGGTGGGTGTGGTACCGCGTGGGGTCGCGCCACGAGCGCCCCGGTTACACCGGTATCAGCCACTGGGTCGAGCACATGATGTTCAAGGGCACGCGCAAGTTCCCGGGCGACTTTGCCTGGCGGGCGATCGCGCGCGACGGCGGTTACCGCAACGCGATGACGTGGATTGACTGGACGGCGTACTTTGAGACGATGCCCGCCGACAAGATTGACTTCGCCCTGCGCCTCGAAGCCGATCGGATGGGCCGTGCGCTGTTCCCGCCGAAGGAGGTGGAGTCCGAGCGCACCGTCATCATCTCGGAGCGGCAGGGGCACGAGAACAGCCCCGGTTTCCGGCTGGCCGAGGAAGTGCAGGCGGCGGCGTTCCGGGTGCACCCCTACCATCACGAAGTCATCGGCGACCTGGCCGACCTGCAGAGCATGACGCGCGACGACCTGTACGCCCACTACCGCCGCTACTACGCGCCGAACAACGCCATCGCCGTGGCGGTGGGCGATTTCAAGACGAAGGACATGCGCGCGCGCCTCCAGGAGCTGTTCGGCGGGCACAAGCCGCAGTCGCCGCCCGACCTCGCGCCGCGCCCCGAGCCGGAGCAGAAAGGCGAGCGCCGCCTCGTCCTCACGGGCGAAGGCGAGACCGCCTACCTCGAAGCGGTGTCCCATGCCCCCAGCGCGACTGATCCTGATTTTTACCCGATGGTCGCGCTCGACTCGATCCTCGCCGGGGCCAGTTCGTTCAACCTGTTCGGCGGCGGGACGAGCAACAAGTCCTCGCGCCTGTATAAAGCCCTGGTGGAGAAGGGCCTGGCCGCGAGCGTGTCTGGCGGCCTCAGCCCTACGGTTGATCCGTATCTGTATTCAGTTTTTGCTACCGTGCGCAAGGAGCAGACGCCCGACGCGGTGGAGAAAGCACTGGACGCCGAAATCGAGCGCGTGCAGAATGAACCGGTGACCGTCGCAGAACTTGCCAAAGCCTTGAAGCAGGCAAAGGCGATGTTCGCGTTTGGCGCCGAGAGCGTGACCAATCAGGGCTTCTGGCTTGGGTTCACTGAAATCTTCGACACGTACCACTGGTTTGAGAGCTATCTCGACCGCCTGGCGGCGGTGACCGTCGCCGACGTCCAGCGCGTCGCGCAGAAGTATCTGGCGAAGAGCAACCGCACCGTCGGTCACTTTATTCCGGAAAGTAGTCATCCGTGATCAGTCACCCGTCGTCACTGTTCACCGATCACGGATGACTGATCAACGTCTCCTGAACAAAATGCCACCTACAAAAACCAGACGCACTCCGAAACTCACCCTCGACCTCCACTCCCTCCCCGGCCCGGAGAATATCACCCGCCGGGCGCTGGGCAACGGCATCGTCGTGCTCGTGCGCGAGAACCACACCAGCCCCTCGGTCGTGGTGGACAGCGACCTGCGCGCGGGCGCGCTGTGGGAGGCGCGGGAAAAGGCGGGCCTGGCCCGCTTCACCGCCGCGGCCCTCATGCGCGGCGCCGGGCGGCGCTCCTTTGCCGAGATTTACGAGCAGATCGAATCCGTCGGCGCGAGCCTGAGCATTTCAGGCGGCACGCACACTTCCGGCTTTGGCGGCAAGGCCCTCGCGGAAGACCTGCCTCTCCTGCTCGACATCGCCTCCGATGCTTTGCGCCGCCCGACTTTCCCCGAAGAGCAGGTCGAGCGCCTGCGCGGCGAGATCCTCACCCGCCTGGCCATCCGCAACAACGACACGGCCTCGCGCGCCGACGACGCCTTCCACGAACTTGCCTACCCGAACCATCCTTACCGCATTGACGACGGCGGGTACTCGGAGACGATCAAGGCCATCACGCGCGACGAACTGGCCGCGTTCCATCGCCAGCACTTCGGCCCGCGCGGGATGATCGTGACGCTGGTCGGCGCGGTGAAGGCGGAAGAAGCGGTCGCGCTCGTAGAAAAATATTTCGGAGACTGGGCGAACCCCGACCAGCCGCCCGAACCTGCCCTGCCGCCGGTCGCGGTCCCCCCCGGCGTAGTGACGCGGCGCGTCTCGATGCCTGGAAAGATACAGAGCGACATCCTCCTCGGCGCGCCCGGCCCTGCGCGTAAGCACCCGCGCTTCGTCGCCGCGCGCGTCGCCAACAACATCCTCGGCGCGTTCGGCCTGGGCGGGCGCGTGGGCGAGCACGTCCGCGAGAAAGGCGGCATGGCCTATTACGCCGGGACATCGCTCGACGGCGGCCTCGGCCCCGGCCCGTGGTACGCCTACGCAGGCGTGAACCCCAAGAACGTAGACCGCGCCATTGAATTGATGCTTCGGGAGATCAGGAAATTCACGACCAAGAAAGTGACGCCGCAGGAATTGGAGGACAACCAGGCTTTCTTTGTCGGCCGCCTGCCGCTGAGTCTTGAGACGAACGAGGGCGTGGCGGCCTCCATCGGCACTCTCGAACTGTATGACCTCGGGCTGGACTACCTGCAGCGCTATCCGGCGCTGGTGCAAGCCGTCACCCGCGACGACGTGCGGGAGGCGGCGCAGGAATTCCTGAGCGCAGAGAACTACGCGCTGGCGGTCGCGGGGCCGGAGAACAGTGGGTGAGTATGTCAGGGCGTGGGTAGCGGCGCGCGTGGGATGTGAGAGCGGGTTGCCTTCGGGAATTGATAGACCATGGACGCCCATCCGCAGTCCGAAATCCAAAATCTACAATTAGCCGAGTGGGAAACCGAATTTGCGGCGGCAGCCAAACGGCCTTTGGCCGTGAGGATGCACTATGCCTTTATTCGTACCTACAAGCCGGTGCTGGACGATGCGTCCTATCGGTCGTTTGAGACCATGGCCGAATACCGCGCATGGTGCGAAAAGAATCTCCCGAAGTGGTTAGGGTATGGCCGCTCGCTTTGACTATCCGCAGGCGCAAGAAATCCGCGCAGCGTTTGCCCGACGCGGCGTTCGATATTTGTTCATCGGGAAATCGGGCGCGATTCTGCTCGGCTTCCCGGACACCACGCAGGACGCCGACCTCTTCGTAGAGAAAACGGCGGTGAATGGCGAAGCCTTAGCCAAAGCGCTGCTTGAATTGGGCTTCGAGTTGACCCCCGAACAGGTAGCCGAAATCCGGCGCGGCAAAGACTTTGTGCAGCTCAAAAATGGCCCCTTCGACTTGGATTTGGTCTTTGCGCCGGATGGAATAGAAACTTTCGCCGAAGCCTGGGAGCGGCGCGTCGAGGTGGATGGTTTTCCAGTTTGCCATCCGGATGACATCGTGGCGAGCAAGGAAGCGGCCAACCGGGTAAAAGATCGCGAGTCGTTGCCGCGCTTGAAAGCGTTTCGTGACTACTGGAAGAAGAAGCGCTGATGCTGCGCACGGGCGTTGACATCATCGAAGTCGCGCGCATTGATCAGGCGATCCTCCGGCACAAGGATCGCTTCTTCAACCGCTTCTACACGCCGCGCGAGCTGATCGAGGCCGAGGGGCGCACGCCCGCGCTGGCCGCCCGGTTCGCGGCGAAGGAGGCCGTGGCGAAAGCGCTGGGGTGCGGCATTGGCGACGTAGGCTGGAAGGAAATCGAGATCGTGCGCGACAGCCAGCGCCGCCCCGAAATCGTCCTGCACGGCGCGGCCAAAACGCTGGCCGAGCAACGCGGCCTGCGCGAGTGGTCCATCAGCCTCAGCCACACGCACGAGCACGCGATGGCGCTGGTCGTAGCCAGTAGTTGAACGCTCTCCAGTTATTTATTCCTCAGGAGGCCCTATGATCATCATCGCCGAACTCAAGACCGCCGACGGCCAATTGCTGGGCATGTTCACGCTTCCCCCCAAAGATTTCAAGACCGGCTCCAAAGGCTTTTACGCCAACGGCAAACTGGAGATTGACGGCAAGCGCTACCAGGCGCAGATCCAACTGGTGGAGATCGGGAGCAAGAAGGCTTCGGAAGAAACGGTGGAGGGGGAAACATAGATCGTATTGCGTATTCCGCATTGCGTAACGGCGACTCCTACTCAATACGGAATATGCCATGCGCCTATGCCGACCATCGAACAGGCCCGCCAGTATTACACGGACGCCGACCCCGTCCACGACTTTAACCACATTCTGCGCGTGCTGGCGCTGGCCGAGCGTATTGGCCGGGCCGAGGGCGCGGACATGGAGGTCCTCCGCGCGGCGGTGCTGCTGCACGACGCCGCCGGCTCCACTTCGGGCGACGACAGCCGGGCGGCCCACCACCACGCAAGCGCGGAGTTTGCGCGGGCGGCTCTGCAGGCCGAGGGCTGGACCGCCGAGCGCATTGAGGCCGTCCTGCACTGCATCCGCGCTCACCGTTTCCGCGACGAAACGGAGCCGCCGCAATCGCTCGAAGCCCGGATTCTGTTCGACTGCGACAAGCTCGACGTGCTGGGCGCGATCGGCGTGGCGCGCACGTTTGCCTACGCCGCCCTCGCCGGAGAACCGCTGACTGGCGAGCCGTCGGAGACGTTCCGGCGGACGCGCGAGAAAGAGCCGGGCGAGCCGCACACCCCCTACCACGAGTTCCTCTTCAAGCTCGCGCACGTCAAAGACCGGCTGTACACCCCCACCGCGCGCGCCCTCGCCGAGGCGCGGCACCGCTACCTGGCCGAATACTTCGAGCGGCTGGCGCTTGAGGTGCGAGGCGAGGCGTGAACACTCACCCCGCACGGGAACGCCCGGCGGGGGGCGCATGGTTTCGCCGCCTCAACTGGCGCAAGGTCGGCCAGCTTCTCCTCGCGCTGTTCCTGTTTGTCCTCGCCATTCAACTGCTGAAGAATGGGGCCAGGGTGCTCGTCCCCTTCATCCGCGAGGGGCTGTCGGTGCGGAACGCCTGGAACGCGCTGGGTTTCGGGTGGCTGTTTGCCTATCTCGTCCTGTCCGGGTCGCCCGTGGCGGCGACGGCGCTCACCTTTTTCGACGCGGGCGCGCTGGACCGGCTGGGCGCGTTTGCGATGATCGCCGGGAGCCGCTTTGGCGCGTCGTTCATCGTGCTGGGGCTGGGGTTCGTCTACACCCTGCGGGGCCACGAGCGCAAGGTCAGCCTGGCGATGGGGTTACTGGCTCTGTTGGTCACCTATACCATTTATTCTCCGGCGATGGCCGTGGGTTACTGGCTGCTGGAGATCCGGGCGCTCGACTGGCTGCGCCCGGCGCTGAACCAGAGCACCCTGGGATCGGCGATGGAGGTCGTCTTCAATCCTCTAGTCAACGCGGCCAGCGCGACCTTCGCCGCATTCCTGCCTCGGACGGCGGCGCAGGTGGGCGTTTTTCTGCTGGGCTTTGGGAGCCTGTGGTACAGCCTGAGCTTGATTGACCAGTCCCTGCCGGACATGCGGCTCCGGGAAAGCGCCTTCGGCGGCATGGCGCGGATGCTGTATCGCCCGCTGGTCACGTTCGCGCTGGGGGCGGGTCTCACGAGCCTCACCATGTCGGTGTCCGTGTCGCTCTCGCTGCTCGTGCCGCTCTCGGCGCGCGGCTATATCCGGCGCGAGAACGTCATCCCCTACATCATGGGCGCAAACATCACCACGTTCATTGACACCCTCGTCGCCTCGCTGCTCATCTCCAATCCGGGGGCGTTCACCGTGGTGATCGTGGAGATGACGAGCGTGGCCGTGGTCTCTCTGCTCATTCTGCTGTTGGTTTACCGGCCCTACGAGCGCGCCATCCTGCGCGCGGTGGAGGTCATCGGCAGGACGCGGCGCAACGTGGCGATTTTCCTGCTGGCCATCCTGGCGATGCCTCTGGCGTTAATGCTTGTGAGATGACAGCCGATGGAAGGCAGAGGCTTGGCCCTCCGTCTTCCGCTCTTCGACCTCCGACGAGGTGCTTATGCGGTTTCTGATGTGCACGGACGGATCACCTTTGGCTGAGAACGCCCTGAGGTTTGCTGCGCCGCTGGCGCGCGCCGCGCGGGCAGAGGTCACCCTGCTGGGGGTGGCGGCCTCCCCGCAGGACGAGGCGCAGGTGCGCGCGTCTTTTACGCGGGCGCAGCCGCTGTTTCTCTCCGAAGCCGAAGAGAAAATCCGGATTGGCAGCCGGGCCGCCGACGAGATTCTGGCCGAAGACCAGAGCGGGGTCTACGATTTGCTCGTGTTCGGCTCGCGCGGGCGGCGCGGCTTGGACCGGCTGATTTATGGCTCGGTGGCGTCACGCCTGGCGCGCTACG
>DATDRS010000324.1:0-3073 GCA_035291605.1 Anaerolineales bacterium
GACTATCTCTTCGTGTCCACACCCACCGACACTGCCTACTTCGGGGGAATTCCATCCGAGCTCGCCCCACCAGGATCCGCTCTGGCCAAACTCCGCACCTTGCTCCTTACAGTCATCTCCGGTTTGCTCGTTGTGGCCGGCGTCCTTGTCGTCTCCGTCGCGTGGTTTGCCCTCAGGGAGGGCCACCCTTGGGCATTGGCCACTCTCGCGGTCGGAATCGCTTTAGCAGTCGGCTTCTGGGCACTTGCCCTCCTGCCCTACTTCCAGGCCCAAATACCAGTCACCCTCGGAGACCTGCCCCCGTTCATGTGGGTGCCCGCCGCGCTCCTCATTCCGGCCACCGTGCTCGGCTGGATAGGTCTGCATTAGTCCGCCTCCATCCCACCGCCGATGATCGAAGCCGCCTACCAATGAATTGAAAAGTCAAGAGGCAAATTTGGCCCAGATGTTACCCCGCCCAATGAAAACGAGAGAAGACGATGGATGAGCCATCGACCTCTCCCGCTTCCTTTGGGGTCAGGCTCAGTTTAACTCGAATGCCCGCCCGTGGCAAGTGAGGCCCGAACCTTAACAACACCCCATCGACCGGCCGTCGCCCGATTGTTGGCGACGGGGTGAGCGTGCGATGTGTGGTTACGAGTCGGCCCGCCCTTCGACCCTTCGGCTACGCTCAGGGCGGGCTTCGCTCAGGGCATGGCTCAGCTGGCGGCTGCCAGTTCCGGCTTGAGTGCGAGCACTTCGTCAGCGGGCGCGATGAGATGCCTGGCGCCGCCGCGCACGACGTGCGTCAGATGGTCGCCCAGCTTCAAGTGCATCAGTTGATAGCGCACGACCCTTCGGCTTCGCTCAGGGCAGGCCTGACGAGTGGTCAGCCCGCCGCGCTGGGCGTCGGTCAGCTTCCACGACCAGACCATGAACTTGAAGGCGACCAGGTCGGCATCGGCGTGCGTATCGGCGGCCTGCTCGGTGAGGACGTGCCAGATCACGACGAGCAGCTTGCGCGCGAGCGCGACGATGGCCTTCTGCGGGTCCAGGCGGCGGGTCAGCCGCTCGAATTCGGCGCGCCAGTAGTCGCTGCACTCGACCGCGCGCCACATCGCTTCGACCAGCACCGTACGCAGCTCCTTGCGGCCTTGCTTGGTAATATGACCGGTGCGGTGCGTCTGTCCGCTATCGTGCACGCTGGCGCCGAGACCGCTGTAGCCGACCAACTTTTTGGCGTGCGCGAAGCGCGTCACGTCGCCGATGGCCGACAGCACAGTCATCGCCGTGATCAGCGCGATGCCCGGCAACTGCATCAGGTAGGTTACCGGCGCGGCCCACGGCGCGACACAACTCAGGCGGCGCAGTTCGTCTTCGATCTCGGCGATCTGCGTATCGAGTTGGGCCACCGTCGCCAAAGCCTGCCCTGAGCGAAGTCGAAGGGTCGTGCTTGAGATGCAGGCGCTCGGTCGGCGAGACGGGCAGCGTGTCCCACCACGCGCGATGGATCGCGGAGAACGGATCGCCACTGGGCAGGACGAGGTGATGCCGGCGCGAAGCGTGCACGCTCTGCAGACGATTCTTGAGCGACGTGCGCGCGCCCACCACGCGCCGGCGATGGCTGATCAACGATCGCAGTTCGCGCACTTCCATCGGCGGCACCCACACTTCGGGAATCAGGCCAGCCGCCAACAAACGCGCGAGGACCATCACGTCCTTGTTGTCCGTCTTGGTGCGCGTCCTGGCGATCAACGCGATCTTCGCCGCGTTGGCGACGATGACGCGCTGGACGAGCGGACTGGTCACATCATAGAAGTCCCACGCGTTGGTGGTGGCCTCGACCACGACGACATCGGTCGGCCGGAGATGCGTCGTGGCCCACTTGGGCCAGTCGCCTAGCTCGACGCGGCGCGGCGGCAAGACGACTTCCTGTTTGGCGTTGACGCCGCCGATCACCAGATAGTGCTTATGCAGGTCGATGCCCAAATAGCGTTCGATCGGGAGTGAAATCGAGGTACTCATTTTCGTGTCTCCTGTGCTATCATGAACGGTGAGAGCGGGCCCAGATTTTCGGGCTAAGAACTTCAACTACCGATGCGAGTTCAGCCTGACTTGGGCTGTCTCAGATCAGAGCTTCCGACGGGGGAACCAAATAACAACACGGATTCGGTCTTTGACCGTTCCATAGGCGGCTGCGGTTCGCCCGCACGCTCCCGGCCCCCGGTGCGTTCCCGTCTGCTGATCACTTTCAGGATACCACCGACCGGGCCCGCTCTCAACCCCGCGCCACCTGCGCGAGTGATTACATTCTAATAACAAAACGTGCACTGGACGGCGGGGATTCGTCGCCGTTTTCAAGCATTTTTCTGGCTTCGAGTTTCTTCTGCTCCCGAACATTGTCCACGCCCACCCCGCAGCCAGTAACGCATACCGTTAGGCTGCCAGGAGCATGTGCAGGAGCATCGCTGACGTACAGTGGAAAGGAGAGGATGAAGTGGCAATCAAGGAGATCGTCGAGCTGCAGGCCAAACCAGGCAAACGGGCTGAGCTCAAGAGTCTGCTCGAGAGCATGGTGGCGCAACACGGACCGAGCCAGCGCGGTTTCCTGGGCAGCACGCGCTACGAGGTGCTTGATAACCCCGACATGCTGGTTGAGATCGCCGATTGGGAGTCAGCCGAGGCGCGGGTGGCGCACATGCAGGAGAGTGCGGCCAGCGGCGCCTACGCACCTCTGTTGGAGATGTTGGCGGCACCATTCAGGGCCACGGTCATCAGGCAGCTGCCCTGACGGGCGGGCGGTGTCACCGTCAGCAACCCGCGCTCCGCCTCGCGGCGAACGCAGCCTAATAACAAGTTGGGCGGCCCGTCTTCAACAAGGAGGTGAATGCTGAATGCAGTGTGATGGCTAATCGCGGGCAATGTGCCAAGAGTGGCGCAGGTCCCTTCAGGTGAGTGTTCGCTGTTCGACGACGAAACGAGCCAGAGAGAATGACTAATGGCCGCCACTCGCGAGAGCAAGAAATGACAGACGGGTAGAGAATATCCGCTGTTCTTCAATAATGGCTTCCAAAGAGCCGCAACCCGTTCACGC
>DATDRS010000325.1:0-2473 GCA_035291605.1 Anaerolineales bacterium
AACTCTGGAAGACCACGCAGTCCGTACCCAGGCGCCGTTGCTGGCTGCGCTGCGCGAGGCGGGCTATGACACCCCGCGCTCATTTTGGATCGTGAACGCGATCCTGACGTATGGCGATCTGGCGCTGGCAGAATCCCTGGCGGCCCGCCCGGAGGTCGGTTTGGTCACGGCAAATGAGCAGCATCTTCTGGAACGGCCGCTCGCCGCGTCTCCGGCCTCGACTTCGGCCGGCCAGGCTGCCTGGGGTGTGGCCCGGATCGGCGCGCCGGGCGTGTGGGCCGATTGGAATGTGCGCGGGCAGGGCATCGTCGTCGCCAATATTGACACAGGCGTTGAATATTCTCACACCGCACTGTTGCCGGCCTACCGGGGCTGGTCGCCCCAGGGATTGACCCACGCCTACAACTGGTACGACCCGGCCCAAGAACCTTCTCCCGAACCAAACGATTCCCAGGGACATGGCACACATACGATGGGTATTATGGCTGGGCGTGCAGCGGACGAGGTTCCGGCGATTGGGGTCGCGCCTGGAACGCGTTGGATCGCCGCCCGGGGGTGCGCGGGGTACTTCTGCTCCGACGCGGACCTGATCACCTCCGCGCAGTGGATGCTGGCCCCGACGGATCTGAGCGGCGATAACCCTCGCCCAGACCTGCGCCCGCATATCATCAACAATTCCTGGGGGGATAATGGCGATAGTCCGTGGTATGTGGGCTACGTGGCGGCGTGGAATGCAGCGGGCATCTTCTCGGTCTTTGCCAACGGCAATGGGGGGACGCTGTTTGGGTGCGGCTCGAGCAACCAACCCGGCAATTACGCGCTGGCCTTCTCGGTCGGCGCGACCGACGGGGAGGACTATATTGCTGATTTCTCTTCGCGCGGCCCGACGAGCGATAACCGCATCAAGCCTGACGTGAGCGCGCCCGGCGTGGACGTGCTCTCTGCCGGGCCCAACGGCGGGGTGATCCTCCAAAGCGGCACCTCGATGGCTGCGCCGCACGTGGCCGGGACGGTTGCCCTCCTGTGGTCGGCCAATCCGCTGCTCATCGGCGATCTCCCAGCCACGCGTTACGTGTTGACGAGCACGGCTGCGCCGCGCTTGTCTGACGAGTGTGATTCCTCTGGCGTCCCCAACAACGCCTATGGCTGGGGGCGGATTGACGCGCATCGGGCGGTGCACAGAGCACGCGTAGATGTGCCCTGGCTCAGCCTGCCCGCCAGCATCTCCCTCCCCGCCGACGCCTTGCAGACCATCACGGTGACGTTTGACGCCCGGCAGGTGAGCGCCCCGGATGAATACACCGCTCGCGTCCTCGTCGTGCGGGATAACGTGATCACACCTATCGCAGTGACTTTCGACGTGCAGCCAGCCATCCACATCGCGCAGGCCACCGGGCGGTTGCTGGACCGCTGGTCAGGCAGGGGGATTTACGGTCGCTTGCAGTTTGCCGAGGGGCCGCCGGTGGCGGCCGATCCGGACACGGGCAGTTACACGGTGACGCTGCCCTACGGCACATATCCGGCGACGGCGACAGCCCTGGGCTACGTTCCTGACAGCACCGTCATTGCCCTGAACGGCGACACGCCGCGGGACATCACCCTGACCGCCAATCTGCCTCACCTACGCCTGGCTACCCTGCCTGTGCTCAGCGCGACCCTGCCTTTTGGAGGCCGCCTGGACGCGCCGGTCTCAATTGGCAATGATGGCCCTCAACCGCTCGCCTGGACGGTCAGCGTCCCCCCGCTGGAGTGGAGCGTCGAGACCGTCGCGTCGGGCGCGCCGCTCTATGACCTGAGCGCCTTTCCGCCTCTCCCGCTGGCCGACGACACGATCTACACTAACACGCTGGACCTGGGCTTCCCTGTTCCCATCTACGGCGCGCTGGTGAATCGCCTGTATTTGAGTTCGAACGGGTGGGTCAGCATGGCCCGACCCAATGGGGCCGCGCCGCTGTCTTACTGTTTCCCCAGCGATCGCGTGCCTGCCGGGGCGTTGGCGCCCTTCTGGACTGACCTGGACCCCTCGGTGGGCGGCGCGGTGCGCGCCGGGAGGGTACTCAGCGATTCCTACGTCGTCAGCTGGGAGGCTGTCCCGCCCTGGCAAGAGGATCCAGCGCCTAACCCGCCCACTTACACTTTTCAACTAGTGCTGCATGCCGATGGGCGGGTGCAGTTTATCTACGGCGCGATGGGAACTTTGCCCAGCCGGTGGGGTGTAGGGGTGTCGTATGATCTGACCCGCGCGCAGAACCTGGCCTGTCATCGCAATCCGCAGCCTCTCACTGCCAGGACGTGGACCCTGCGCAACCAGCCATCTCCTGCATTGTGGTTGAGTGGTATGCTGGTGACCCAGACAGTGATGCCTGGCGAGACGGCAGTGTTGACGGCCTCACTCGCCGGACTGGGCTACGTTCCCTGGCGTACTGAGCCATTCACCGGTCAATTGCGCCTGACCACCAACGACCCAACCCAG